>JABWCR010000012.1 GCA_013359125.1 Armatimonadota bacterium
TCCCCAAACGCGGAGCGTTTGGGGAGGGGATATAGGGGAGGGGCGCCTTTCGTTCTATCGGGATCCCTCAACAACCGTTCGAACCAGACTGGGCGAGCCTCGGCTCGCCCACTTGACTTTTCAAGACGGTATCTCCACTCCACACCAAACGGCGGGTGCGGAGGGATCGGAAAGGATATCGCACGGACAGTCGATGTTTGTATGCAGTTTTTTTGAGGTCTGCCGCGCCAATCGGGGGGTCTCAAACCGGAGCGCCGGGCTCCTGTTCGGCAGGGCCTCCCGGAAGAGCGGCGCTCCAAAGGGCGTTGATCGACCCTTAAATCCAGCCCGCTACCATCGCAAGGCCGATCGCGACCATCAATGCTCCGACCAGGTAGCGGATGAAGCCCATGGCAGTTTTGCGCATCAGCCGGGCGCCGATCACGGCGCCGACAAAGGCAGCGACGCAGGCCGACGCGACTAACTCCCAGTTCGCAAATCCATGCCGCCAGGAGGCCGCATAGACCGGTATCCGCGCCAAGTCGACCATGATCGCGATCACGACGTTGGTCGCCACGAACGCCGTCGCGCTCAAGCCTAATTTGGTCAAGAATGCCGCTCGCAACGCGCCCTGATGCCCGGACAGGCCGCCAAAGAAGCCGCTGATCAGCCCGCCGACGGGCAGCGCTCGTCGAGAAAACGAGAGGCTCTGCAGGCGGGGGATGAGATCGAACAGCGCGAAGGCGATCATCAAGGCGCCGATGAGCCGCTTTACCTGATCGCCTTCCAGCATCAGCAGGATCTGCGCGCCGCCTATGGCCGCCAACGCGCCGGGCAGGCCGAACTTCAGCGCGATCTCCCAATCGGCCATTCGCGCCAGCAGGCCGGACTTAAAAAGGTTGTTCGCCAGGTGCACGACCGCGGTCATGGCTACGGCGGTCGCCGCGTCGAAAAAGAGGGCGAAGGCGGGCAGCAGGATCGTGCCCAGCCCGAAGCCGGATAGGAGCGTTAACAGCGAGGCGACGAGCGCGACGCTGCAGACGACAGCGTACTCCACAATCAGCGACGGATGCCCAAACTCTTCTCGGGCGTCTCTCGCGCCTCGATCGACTGCGCTAGCGCCTCGCGGAAGTCGCCCACAGCGCCTTTGTGGGCTTGTTTGAGCGCGGCCAGGCTTTCGCGTCCCGGTATGCGCTCTAATGCCATTCTCGCGTCGTATCGGCGTTCGGAGTTTTCTAACAGTTTGGCCAATTGGGGCACGATGCTCCGATCGCCGATCAATCCAAGCAGATAGAACGCTTCGGTCCAAACGAATCGGCTGCGCGGCCCCTGTGCCAACTCTAGAAGTTGGGTTGCCACGTCGCGCGCCTCTCTCGACTCGGGACGGGCGGCATGGTGAACCAGATTGTGCAAGGCCATCATGGCGGCGCGAGCCTGAGCGCGGTCTTCCGACGCTGCCACGGTGGCGATGAAGAAGACCCCTTCCCCGCCCAATCCGGCGGCCATTTTGATGCCGCGCATTCGCATATCGGGATTGATGGACTTTAGCAGTTCGATGACGGTGGCGACTGGTCTTGGATTCTGTCCTTGCACGATTACAGCCTCCAGGGCGGACGGTAGGGCGTCGAGAGGAATCGATTGGCCTCGTCGTCGCCGATGAAGCGCTGGGCCTTGGGGTCCCATCGCAGTTTGCGCCTCAACTGAAAGGCGATATTCGCAATGTTGCCGAGAGTGATGACGCGGTGGCCGACCTCGACGGGCATGGCGGGTCGCTCGCCCGTGCGGATACAGTGCAGAAAGTTCTCTCTATGGCGCACGGTGGCATCGGGCGAACTGCCCTCGAACAGAGGCAGGTGGACGCCCCTGGCGGGCGGCGAATATTCCTTGGCTTTGGGCTCGGTGTCGCATCCGCCGTCCCCGCCCGATAGGAGCAGCGTATCTCGGTCGCCGTGGAACAGAGCGCCCCAAGGGATCTCCTCGTTCGCTCCGGGAAAGCGGTGGCGGGTACCGGGTTGATCCCAAGTCAGCGTCCAGTCGGGGTTTTTAAACTCCCATTTGACGCTCATCGTGTGCGGCACGTCGTACATTCCGTCCTTGTGCAGTTCTCCCGTCGCTTCGACGCTCACGGGGCCGGCATTGTCCTGGTTCATGGCCCACAGCACGATGCTGAGCACGTGGTGGCCGCGGTCGCGCACGAAGCCGCCGCCATAGTCCATGAACCATCGGAAGTTGAAGTGCGCTCGGAGCGCATTGTAGGGAACCCATCGAGCCGGGCCCAGCCACATGTTCCAATCTAGATGCGGCGGCGGCTCCGTGTTTTGTCCCCATCCGCCCGGCCAATTGGGCTCGTGCCACACCTCGACGTGCTTGACGCGGCCGATCTCGCCGTTTCGTACAAACTGGGCGGCGGCGCGGGCATTGTTATTCGAACGCCCTTGCGCTCCGATCTGCACCACGCGCTTATAGTGGCGGGCGGCGTTGATCATGGCGATGCCTTCGTGCACCGTGCTGGCGGTCGGCTTCTCGCAGTAGACGTGCTTGCCCGCCTGCATGGCATGCACGCTCATGATTCCGTGCCAATGGTCGGGCGCCGCGATGTAGACCGCGTCGATATCCTTGCGGTCGAGGATGTGGCGGTAATCTTTGGTCATCAGCGGCTGGCCGACGGTAACGCGCTTGGCCGCTTCGTTCAGATGGTTGAGGTCCACATCGCAGAGCGCCGCGCAATCGGGCGCGATGTGGTTTCGGCCCATGCCGCCGCACCCGATCACGGCTGTTACGATGCGATCGTTTGCGCCCGCCTTACCGGCAATGGCCAGGATGCCGCTGGCGATGACGCTGGGGATGCTGAACGACCCGACGGCCTTGGAGCCGCGGGTCAAAAAGTCTCTTCTGGACAGCGTCTTGTCTTCGTCGCGATGGTCGCCCATTGTCTGCCCAATATGATACACTAACCGACGATGATCGACCTGCGTTCTGACACCGTAACTCGCCCGACTGCGGAGATGATTAAGGCGATGGCCTTAGCAGAGGTGGGAGACGACGTATTGGGCGACGATCCGACGGTCATTCGGCTTCAAGAGCGAGCGGCCGAGCTGACGGGCAAGGAAGCCGCGCTCTTTGTGCCCAGCGGCTGCATGGCCAATCTGGTCAGTCTGTTGACGCTGACCGGGCGGAACGAGGAGGTTATCTGCGGCGGCGAGGCGCACGTCTACACGTCCGAAGTGGGCGGGACGGCGATTTTGGGGAACGTCTTTCTGCGTCCTCTGTCTAATCTGCCCAACGGCCAGATTGATTTGGAACTTCTGGCTGGCGCCGTCCGCCGTGAAATCTATACGCCAGTAACGCGGGTTGTTTCGTTAGAGAACACGCACAATCGCTGCAGCGGCGCCGTGCTGCCTTTGGACTATTTGCGCAAAGTCGCGGCGCTGTGCGAAGAGCGCGGCGTTTATCTGCATTTGGACGGCGCGAGGCTCTTCAACGCCTCCGTTGCATCGGGCATTAGCGTTCGGGATTATGCCTCGACGGCGAAAGTCGTTAATTTTTGTCTTTCAAAAGGGTTGGGGGCGCCGGTCGGCTCAGTGGTGTGCGGCGAGGCGGGGTTTATAGCCGAATGCAAGCGCACGAGGCGGATGTTGGGCGGCGGCATGCGTCAGGCGGGCATCTTGGCGGCTGCTGGGCTGTATGCATTGGATCATCATGTCGAACGCTTGGCGGAGGATCATTGGAACGCCAAGCGATTGGCCGAGGGTTTGGCCAAGCTCCCGGGCATCCAGATCGATCCAAGCCAGATTGAGACCAACATCGTGATCTTTGGAGCGCCTGATCCGGGTCGCTTTGTGCAGATTATGAGTGAAAACGGCGTGCTGTTGAGCCGGTCTGGAGCCAATGTGCGAGCCGTAACGCACTTAGGCGTAGACGAAGCGCAGATCGACAAGGCCATTCAGTTAGCGGCCTCGGTTCTCTAATTCCGTTGGGTTTGGGTATACTTCCTCGGTTTGAAATTGCCGAGCGCGCAGGGATGCGCGTTCTTTTCTGAGGAGGATTCGGACCCTTGCAACGCCATTTACTCTTTTTGGGATTGATCATACTGCTGGCCGTCGGCGCCGGCTGGGTTGTCAAAGAACAGCCCACTCGCCAGGGATTGGACGTTCGCGGCGGTCTTCGGATTCGCCTCAGAGCCGAGATCGATAAGCTTCCGCCGGCCGAACTTCAGCGTTGGAACAACGAGAGCATGGCCACGGTTCGCGGCATTCTCGAAAAGCGCATCGACATTTTGGGCGTTATCGATGCCTATGTCGGCGTCAAGGGTACGGACGAACTGATCGTCGAGCTGCCCGGATTTACCGACGAGGCCGAGGCGAGAAAACTGCTGCAGACTACTGCGAGACTGGAGTTCCGATACGCCAAGGACACGCGCAACCAGCGCATGCCCGGCGCGAGATACGAATTAGATCCGACCGAGGATGAAGCGGGCAACGAGGTCGTTCGATTGCGCGACATGAACGATCCGAAGGATCCGGGTCGGACGATCAAGGAGACCGACCCGGAATACGCCAAGATCATCGAGACTTGGCCCATGATCATCGCAGGCGGAGAGCTTCGCCGGGCGACGGTTCAGGCAACCGGAATGGGGCCGCCGAGCATCGCGCTCGACTTGACGAGCGAAGGCAAGGACAAGTTTGCCACGGCCACTTCCAAGTACATCGAGCAGAATATCGCGATTATCTTGGACGGTCGCATAATTTCGGCGCCTGTGGTGAGAAGCGGCAACCTGCGCGATCCGATCATCGAGGGCAACTACACGCCTGCCAGCGCCACCCAATTTGCTAAGCTCCTGACCGCCGGCGCATTGCCGGTTTCACTGGTCGAAGAGCAGATCATGCGGATCGAGCCGACCTTGGGCAGCCGCGCCTGGGAATCGATCATGCAAGCCGGCATGTGGGGCACCGGCATCATCGCGGTCTATATGCTCCTGTACTATCTGCTTCCCGGCTTCCTGTCGGTCATTGCCCTTTCGCTCTACATCGTCTTCTCGATCGCCCTGTTCAAGATGATGGGCGTTACCTTTTCGCTCCCCGCCATCGCTGGATTTATCTTGTCGATCGGCATGGCGGTCGATGCGAACATCCTGATCTTTGAACGCGTCAAGGAAGAACTTCGCTACGGCAAGACGCTGTTGGCCTCGATCGATGCGGGGTTCAAACGAGCGTTTACGGCAATCTTTGACTCTAACATGTGTACTATCATCACCTCGGGCTTCTTGTACTACTTTGGCACAGGTCCGGTGCAAGGCTTCGCTACTACGCTAGCGCTCGGTGTGGTCATCAGTTTCTTCACGGCGATCACCTGTACTCGGACACTGTTGTACGCGCTGGTCGCCCTGGGCGTGCATCCCGATCCCAAGTGGTTCGGACTAAGGCGCCAATTCGGTGTGGACGTGATTCACGAGGAAGGCGAACGAAAGAAGGGCTTTGATTTTGTCGGCCGCCGAAAGCTCTGGTACGGCATCAGCGCGGCGATGGTGCTGGTGGGCCTGGTGGCTTGGCTCGGCTTGGGCGGTTTGAAGTTCGGCATCGACTTTGCGGGCGGCAGCGAACTGATCGTCAAGTCGGAGCGTCCCATTACTTCGAGCCTGGGCGAGGTCGAACGGCTCTTGCGCGGCGCCGGCTATCAGCGGACCAGCGCGCAGTTTGCCGAGGGCAATCAGCAATTGATCCTTCACATTGCGGACGGTAAGGAAGAGGATCGCGCCAAGGTCATGGAGGCGCTGAAACCGCTTGGAACCTTGGAAGAGGTCAGCTACGCCGCGATCAGTGCCCGAGTTCGGGACGAGATTGTGTACAACGCGCTCCTGGCGGTTATTTTGTCGCTCGGCTTCATCATGTTCTACATCACCATTCGCTTTGCGATAGAGGGCGGCTGGACGGGTCTCAAGTTTGGCGTTTGCGCGCTGATCGCGACCTTTCACGACGCTTTGGTGGTGGTGGGCGCGGCGGCATTGTTCGGCTATCTGCTCAACTGGCAGGTCAATTCGCTCTTTTTGACCGCCATTCTAACCCTGATCGGATTTTCGGTACACGATACGATCGTCGTATTCGACCGCATCCGAGAGAACCTAAAGCATCGTCAACGGGGCGAGCAGTTCGAACAGATCGTCAACAAGAGCATCTTGCAGACGCTCGCACGCTCGATCAATACGACCTTGACCGTGGTGTTCGCGGTGGGCGCGCTGCTCTTCTTTGGCTCGGTTTCGCACGACCTGCGGCACTTTTATGTGGCGATGCTCGTTGGTCTGATCAGCGGTACGTACTCGTCCATTTTTAACGCCAGCCAGTTGATCATCGATTGGGACAACATGCGGCGCCGCTCTGCCGAGCGGCAAGCCTCCGCGATGACCGCAACGGCCACGGGCAAGCCCATGCAAGCAACGCCCAAGGCAGGCGTTGACAGATCGGACGAAGAGGCTAAGTCTGCCTCCGCGGCCAAGTCGGCGCCCAGCAAGCCCGCCAAGCGCAAGCGACGGTACTAAATCAAGTCCGGCATGGCGCGTTATCAGTGGCGTCTGACGCCTAAGAACGATCATCGGGCGCACGCCCTTTCGTCTGAACTGGGCGTTTCCGAAGTCGTCGCTTCGTTGCTTCTGAATCGCGGCATCAAAGACGTTGACGAAGCGAGGCGCTTTCTAGAGCCGGACTACGAGCACTTAGCCGACCCCTTGCTATTGCCCGATGCCAGGTTGGCGGTTCAACGACTTGTCAGAGCGGTCAAAGACAAGGAGACGATCGTCGTTTTTGGCGACTACGACTGCGACGGAGTCACCTCGACCGCGCTTTGGAAGGACTGCCTCGAACGCTTGGGCGCCAAGGTTGCGGCCATTCTCCCCAGTCGGAGCGCGGACGGCTATGGCCTGAACGCTTCCTCTATTGCGAGCGCGAGGGAGATTGGCTCTAAGCTGATCATAACCTGCGACTGCGGCTCAACGGCGCATCAGGTGATCGAGCAGGCCGCGTCCTACGGCATCGAGACCATTGTTACCGACCATCACCAACTGGGCGACGACCTTCCCAAGGCGCTGGCCGTCGTCAATCCCCATCGCACCGACAACCAATATCCCTTTGAGCATTTGAGCGGCGTCGGCGTTTCGTTTCGACTGGCAGAGGCTCTCGCGATCGAGCTAGGGCTTCCGATCCATAACTTTCGAAAAAGATACATCGACCTAGCGGCAATTGGCACGGTCGCGGACGTTATGCCCCTCATCGGCGAAAATCGCATCTTTGCCAAGGCTGGGACCGAGGCGCTGTCAAATCCCGATCGGCCAGGGCTGAGGGCGCTGAAGCGTTTGGCCGGGCTGAGCAGCGCCGTCGATCCGCGGGCAATCGGCTTTGTCATCGGCCCACGGTTGAACGCCGCCGGGCGCATGGATCATGCCAGCCTCGCGCTTCAGTTGCTTTTGACCAAGGATGAAGAAGAATCGCTAGCCTTGGCGGAACGACTAGAGCGACAAAACTCGGATAGACAACACATCCAGCAGGAGGCCCTGGCCGAGGCCGAGGCGCAGATCGAACAGGATAGCCTGATGAACGAAAAGGCTATCTTGGTTAAAGCCGACGGCTGGCATATGGGCATTATCGGCATTGTCGCCGGGCGATTGGCCAATAAACATGCCCGTCCAGTGTTCGTGATGACATCCGATGCCGACGGCCGCGATTATGTGGGCAGCATCCGAAGCGGAGGTCGGGTGGACATAAGACCGATCTTAGAAGCCCTTTCGCCGCTATGCACTAAGTCTGGAGGGCACCCCCATGCGGGCGGCTTCAGCATTCAGGGCGACAAGATTGACGAGTTTGCCGAGCGACTTCGCGAAACCTCAATCGCGCTCATTCCGGACGAAGCGCTTGTCCCAATTCTCAACGTCGATGGCGAGGTCGATGCGCCTGAGGCCAATTTGCGCCTCTTAGAAGAGCTCGATCGGATGGCGCCGTTCGGCCATGGCAACGAGAGGCCGACGTTCGTGTCGCGCAATGTTCGAGTTTTGGCCAGCCGACCGACCAAGGACGACAAGCACCTTCAACTGAGCCTTATCGGCGATCGCGGCATTCCCATAAAGGGCATCGCGTTCGGCATGGGCTCGATTCCTATTGCCGCCGGCTCGACTGTAGACGTTGCTTACCAGTTAGAGTTAGACGAGTTCAACGGCAACCGCAACGCTCAGTGGAACATACAGGACGTTGAGATCAAGTCGTAGGAAAAGTCGGCATCATCCGCATCAGCCAGATCTGGCCGGTATGGTAGCTGGCGTGCTGGGCAAGCCGAACTAAGCCCTCGCTTCCTCGCACCGTGTCGCCGATCGGGCTGGTGATCGGCCTGCTCAGCATCTCTTCCGATGCGATCAAGAACACGGGCTCAATGCGTCCGGCAGCTTTGCCCAGCGCCGACTCGATTGCGTCTCCAGTAAACTCGGTTTCTGGGATTGGGAAAGCGCCTTCTCTCAGGAATCCCATGATGACCGCTTGATCGATGGCTCGGTCGGCTTCGGTGGTCGGCTCGGGCCAACCTACGATCCGATTAGCCCAGTAATGCTCCGCCCCGGCAATGTGATAGAGAATTTCGGCAATGTTGTGCCCGCCTTCGTACGGCCGCCAGCGCAATTGCTCGTCCGAAATCCCCTCGATCGATTGAGCCAGGCGAACCCTTCCAAACTTCCATACTTCGTGAAGCTCCCTCATAGCGCGATTATACCGGTGGTATCATTCCGGCCAGCATGAGCGTTGAAGCCCTGCCTGCAGAGGAATCGCCCGACCTCGACCGCGACCGACACAACCGCAAAGCGCGGCGCATCGGACGCGCCATTCACTGGTTTACTCGGCTGCTGCTGGCAACCGTAAGGATAGAGGTCGATGGCGAGAACAACCTGCTGCCCGTAGAACAGGCCGGCGGCCAGTTAGCGCTTTGGCACGGTCGCACGATGCTCGGCATTTACCGCTTTGCCCATCGTAACTGGTGGGCGATGATTTCGCAATCCAAAGATGGGGAGATTCAAAAGAACGTGGTCGAGTCGTTTGGGTTCAACACCATTCGGGGCTCGACTGGGCGCGGCGGTGTAAGAGCCGCGCTGCAAGCCTCGCGCAAGATCAAAGAGGGCGCGTTCTTTGCTTTGACGCCGGACGGTCCGCGCGGGCCGCATCAAAAGGTGCAGCAAGGGGTCCTCTTTATCGCTCAAAAGTCGGGCAGTCCTATCGTGCCCACGGGGATCGCCGCCAACCGATTCTGGGCAATGAAGTCTTGGGATTCCTATATGATTCCAAAACCGTTTTCTCGCGCGGCCATCGTGTTTCTGCCTCCAATTTCCGTTCCGGCAGAGGCGGACGAAGCGACATTGGCCGAGATCGCGATCGAACTGGAAAACGCCATCAACGAAGCACAGGCCAAGGCCGAGAGGATCGTTCGAGGAGAGCGTTGATTCTCGTTTACAACATTGCGCTTCTGCTGACCGCACCGATTTGGCTGGCCTACGCCCTCTACCGCATAATCTTTGGCACATGGCGCAGCGATTGGCAACACCGTTTTGGCTTTGTGCCTCGCTCCTCGCGCCCCTCGGTTTGGATTCATGCGGTCTCTGTCGGCGAGATGATCGCTGCCATCCCTGTAATCAAAGCTCTGCGCAAGCAACGTCCGCAATCCTACATTGTGCTGACGACCACAACGCCCGGAGGGCGCGAAATCGCAGACAGACAGGCCGCCGAGTGGGTCGACCAAATCGCCTACTTCCCTCTCGACCCCTTTGCCTGGATCGGCGTTCGCCGGATTCGCCCAACCGTGCTGGCTCTGATGGAATCTGAGTTCTGGCTAAACGCTCAGTGGTTTGCTAAACGGCAAGGAGCCACGGTACTCTTGTTGAACGGTCGGGTCTCGGATCGTACCTATCGGCGCGCTCCCCGGTTTCGATTCTATTACCGGGCGGCATTAGGACTGATCGATCAAGCGCTCGCACAAACTCAGACCGATGCCGACCGTCTTACAGCGCTAGGCGCCGATGCCGCCAGAACCGTCGTCGCCGGAAACACAAAGTTCGACGAAGCGTTAGACGAGACGGAAAGCGGCGCGCAATGGAAAACCACGCTTGGGCTGCCGCCAGAATCCAAACTCTTGGTAACGGGAAGCTCGCGCAGCCGCATGGAGGACGATCTGGCCATTAGAGCCTTCGTTGTAATAGCCAAGGCCGTTCCATCTCTGCGGCTGTTGCTCGCGCCGCGCCATCTCGACCGAGTCGAAGAATGCCTGGCGGCCTGCCGAGAGGCCGGGCTTTCGGCTGTTCGTCGCTCTGCAATCAGTGGCCCGCACGATCATCCCGTGATCGTTTTGGACACTTTTGGCGAGCTTTCCCGCATCTATTCGGCGGCAGAAATCGCCATCATCGGCGGCGGTTTCGAGCCTTTTGGCGGACAGAATCTGATCCAGCCATTGGCGCGCGGCGCCCCGGTCATTTTTGGCCCGCACATGCACAACTTTCGCGATGCCGCCCACATGGCCAAGAGCGAAGGCGCGGGGTTTGAAACAAACTCCGCTGACGAAACGGCAAAACTGTGCATCCGAATTTTGACCGACGACGCGCTAAGGCTCTCCCTATCTGAGAAGGCAAGGCGCTTAGCAAAAGCCAATCAGGGCGCGTCCGAACGATGTATCGCGGCAATCTCGGCAACGCTCAGCGACTAATCGCCGTCGCCTTTGATAGCGGGAGCCATCTGCTCTTCGGGTTCGTATTATAAATCTGAAGAGAGGTATACTATAAACGCCATGAGCTACGACCGACTGGCTGTTCGGCTCATCCTCTGGATGGCTCTGGCCCTCATGGGGTTAGGTCTCGGATGTCGCCGCGCAGTCGTCTGGAACGCTAAGCAAGAAGTCGAAATTGGCAAGCAAGGCTCTGCCGAAATCGAGAAGGAATACAAGCTCGACAAGAACCCCGCTCGCGTCCGACTGGTCGATGGAATCGGATCGCGATTGGTCAAGGTTGCCGGCAAGAAGGAATACGCTTATACCTTCAAGGTGCTCGACCTGGACGACATCAACGCCGTCTCTTTGCCGGGCGGCCCGATCTATGTTTTTAGGGGCCTCATCGAGGCTGCGAGCGACGAGGACGAGGTTTCCGGCGTAGTGGGGCATGAGCTAGGCCACATTAACGCCCGACACATCAACAAGCAACAGACCAAGCGCTTGGCCATCAACCTTGCCGTCCTGATCGGCACAAAAGGTCGCCCAAGCGATCTGACGGACATCGGATCGGCGCTGTTGATGCTCCAATACAGCCGCGACGACGAGTACGAAGCCGACAGGCTCGGCATCGAGTACAACTACAAAGCCGGATACGATCCCCACGGGATCGTGCGGTTCTTCGAGCGATTGCAAAAGCTTGAAAAAGGCGGCGACAAAGGCATCTTGGCCAACCTGCGCTCGCATCCTTTGACCGAAAACCGCATCTGGCGGGCGCAAGAGCACATAGCCAAAGTTACTGGAACGCCCGCGCCTCCTAAGCCGGGGGGCAAAAAGTGAGAGTTGCCGCCGTCATCCCGGCATACAACGAAGAGCGCCGGATCGAGCGCGTGCTAGAGGCGGTTTGCCAAGCCGACTGTTTGGATGAGATCATTGTCGTGAACGACGGCAGCCAAGACAACACGGCAGAAGTCGCCTCTAGGTTTTCGGGCGTGCGCGTGCTGGACCTCCCTCGCAACAAGGGCAAGGGCGGCGCGCTCTTCGCAGGAGTCTCAGCAACCGATGCGCCCGTCGTTCTCTTCCTGGACGCCGACCTGATCGGCCTCAAACCCGAGCACATCGAGGCAATCGTCGAACCCGTAGTCGCCAGTCAATGCGCTATGGCTATCGGCGTTTTCCGTGGCGGCCGATTTCTGACCGATTGGGCGCAGCGCCTCGCCCCCATGATCAGCGGCCAGCGCGCGCTAAAACGCGAGATTTTCCTAAGCATCCCGGGCGTGGAAGAGGCTCGAATGGGCGTCGAGGTCGCAATGACGCTTCGCGCTAAGCAGACTCGATGCACCTTGGCGATGATCCCGGTCTCGGGCATCACGCACACTATGAAGGAAGAAAAGCTCGGTTGGTTGAAAGGCACTGCGGCACGGTGGCGAATGTACTATGAAATCTTCCGCACTGTTGCTCGCATGAGCGCCATCAGCCGCGCCCAGCGCCGCCTGCGAAAAAGCAACTTGGATTGACCCCTCCTTGGGCATGATTCAGTCGTGGAAAACGCTACCCTGCTTCCCCGCTTTGAGGCCGCTACCACCCACGAGAGCCTTGAGGATTATAGGGGCAAGCGGCTCGCGCTCTTCTCTCATCCGGCCGATTTCACGCCGGTCTGCACGACCGAGTTTTTAGCGTTCAGCCGATGCCCGGGTTGCGAACGAAGCCAACAACAGTGTCGTGGACTGGTATTTCACTACTAACGAGACGGCGGGATAGGGAAAGAACGCTCAAGCCATTTGAGATCGTTGGGCATGTAGGGGCTGCGCGCACGGCGTTGCCCCTGGGAACTTGAAGTCGATAGACTGCGTCAAAAAAAACGGAGGTGCTATATAAGTGATTCGATTTCTCGTCGTATGTCTTGTCGGCTTAGCCATCGCATCTGCGCAAAAACCGGACTATTTGCAAGAACGCTACCGAACCAAGCCCGATCAACCCACCGGCATATTTAGAGATGCAACCGCCAACGGAGAATGGCTTATGACCGAGGGAGCCAGCAACTCTTCGGAAAGAGCCCTTTGGCGACTGCCTCAGGGCTCGCTTGAAGAAGCGATCGACAGTAACAACGTTGCTCTTTTCTCACCGAACGGCGCTTGGCTTGCCTTCAAAGATCGACAGACGCGCATCCGATTCTTAAACCTCAGCACGATGCGGGTTCAGTCAATTTCACCGCCTCTCGGCACTAGAAATCCCATCCAGTTTTCTAGAGACAGCAGTCATTTGTGGACTCGATTTGGACAGGGGTATGCATGGATCAACATCGCATCGGGGGTTCTCACGCCCGTATTTCTCCCTTTCACAGACTTTGTTACGTCCGATCTCGAGGGACGCTTTCACGCAAGAAAGACGCAGTTTCCCAACATTCGCGCTCGACTACAGGTTTACGACCGAAACTCCAATCTAATGTCGGTCGATGCGGAAATTGGCGGAACGGTCAATGACGTCGCGTTCAGTCGTGACGGTTCGACGGTCTGGGCGCTGGGGCGATACGACCAGGTATCGTTTCTTTATGGCTTTGCATCGGCGATCGGGCAGCCGATAGCGTCGCACCGCCTTACACTGCAAAGCCCAGTCTTTATGGGTATATCGCCGAATAATCAAGCGATCTTCACGGTCACCGGACCGGGCGATGCGACATTGGTCTCAGTGTCTCTGGAGACCGGCCAGATCGTCGGTACGTACCATCGGCCTCCAAACAATTCCAGCACTATAACTCGCCTCGTCGGAGACGGCTCCAAAGCGATCGTCGGGCTGCGCCCCGCCGGATGGCCTTTCTGGACGAGCAAACTCGATATGATCGACCTATCGACCATGCAAACTGAACAAACGCTAGGCGAAGCGCTATGGCAGCCGCTACAGGCAGGACTTCGAAGCAAGGCTCATTGGGAACGACGAAGAGTTTTCAATCCGAGCACACTTGAGGTTGCAAATACTCTCGTTCTGTACGACGCTAACGGAAACGAAGAGCAATCGTTTGACTTAGGCGGGCAGTTTCAATCGCTCAGCATCTCCGCAGACGGTACCGTAGCTACCGTCTCATACTCGGATCGGACTGAAATCCGACGCGTTACCGATTGGGCGCTAACTCAAACATTGTCGTCAGCCGTCATCAGAACTATCAGCCGCGATGGCGCCCTGGGTCTGACAGCAAGCCAGCTGCCGCCTCGGATCATTGACCTTCGGACCGGCGTCGATAGGTCAACTCTCGATCGCCCGGTCAGCGCTGCATCCCACGAGTTTAGCTTCGACAATTCCCTTCTCTATGTTTGGTTTAATGTCGATGAAGGCGGAAACGTCGGCGGCGAAACACGGCCGGGAGCGCATCTTTGGGCTTTTTCTACTGACACCGGCATGCGAAGTTGGGCGATCTACGATCCTGGAAGGCGCGTCGCAGGCGCTTGTCCTCTTCCCGGACCAGGTGGCTTCCTTCTCCATACCACCGCGCCTGGAACGCTATCCAATCTAAAGTTCTATGATTCGAACGGGCTGATAACGCGGCAATCCGTACAGGGCGTCTGGCCGGCCGCTCCCTACTATCCCAGCCCGGACGGTCGCTTCCTATCCTACTCTGGGAGCTCTGGAGACCTCTTTCCAGTCCCGGGCGGCGCTTGGCGATCCATCCGAATGTTCGACCTCATGCCGGTTGCGGCGGTTAGATACCTTGACGATGTGTACCAAGCTACGACCTTCGTTCCGTCCCACGATCACAAGACCTTGCTCCACTCGACGCCGTTCGATAGCCGCATATACCGGAATCCGTTTGGACCGGGAGACGTTGACATGAGCGGCTGCGTCGACGCCACCGACCTCGAGCTTGCTCTAAGATATTTGGGAACGTTCAATCCTAAGATCGATCTGAACGGCGACGGCTGGGTAACGAACGAAGACATCGCCATCGTCCTCAACAACATAGACGACGACTGCGACTAGTCTCGTATCAGCCGGTTGATACGGTCCAACTTGCTCAGGCTGTCGTCCGCCTCGAACGACAGTTTGGGCAAGCGCTTAAGTCGCAATCGTTTGCCCAAAAGCGACTGTAAAAACCCGGCCGAACCTTGAAGCGCCTCGACAGCGCCCTCCGCCCCATCCATGCTGCTGACAAAGATGCGAGCATGAGAGAGGTCCTTGCTCACCTGAGCGCGGGTGATCGTTACCAGCCCAATGCGCGGATCGTTCAGATCTCTCAAGATGGCTTGGCTGATCTCGGCGACTAGCAACGACTCGATTCTGTCCATTCGGTTCATGTCAATCGATCTCAAGCGCGACCGCCTGAATCTGGACGCGCAACTCCTTATCGATAAGCTCCTGCGCCTTGCTCAACATCGCGTTCACCGCCGACCGATCGTTCGAGACGCACGCGATGGCAATGGTCGCTGTCTGGCAGAGGTCATGGTCGTCCACCTCGGAAACGGAAACGTTGAATGCGCTACGGATACGAACGATAAGGCTTTGAACGACTTGCCGTTTCTGCTTAAGCGATTGGGCGCCCGGCACGGCAAGGCGCAATGTGAGAACTCCAATTCGCGCTGCCATGGCTCGGCACTAATCCAGTTCCTTCTGGCGCACCTGGTAGCATTCGATCTTGTCGCCAACCTTGTAGGCGGTAAAGTCGTCCAGATTGATGCCGCACTCGTATCCGGCAGCGATCTCGCGAACGTCTTCCTTTATGTGCCGCAACGAGGCGACCTTGCCGTCATAGACGACCTCGCCCTCGCGGATCAGCCTCGCGTTGTAACCGCGATAAATCTTGCCGTCCAACACATAGCTTCCAGCGACCGTTATGCCGCGGCTCAGTTTGAACACGGCGCGAATCTCCGCCGTGCCGCAGTAAACTTCTTCGTACTCCGGCTCCAGCAGACCGCGCAGCGCTTTTTCAATGTCGTTCAAAAGTTCGTAGATGATTTTGTAGCTGCGCACGTCGATTCCGTCCGACTTGGCAATTGCTTCGGCCTTCGGTTCGACCTTGACGTTAAAAGCCAAGATGACCGCATTGGCGACCGAGGCCAGTTGGACGTCCGATTCGTTGACGTTTCCAACCCCTGCATGGACGACGAGAATGTCGATGTTCTCCGGCGGCTCAATGTTCATCACAGCGTCTCGGATCGCCTCGACGCTGCCCCATACGTCGCCTTTGATGATGACCGCCAGTTCCTTAAACTGATCGCTCTCTAGATGGCGATAGACATCTTCAAGCTTCAGCTTCTTCTTCTGCTGATGCTTAAACTTCTCTTCGCGCTCTGCGTTCTGTCGTTCCTGCGCGATCTGTCTAGCCATTGATTCGCCAGATGCGACGGTCAACCGATCGCCCGCCAATGGCACGTTTTGAAGCCCAATAATCTCCACGGGGGTCGCCGGACCGGCCTTGTCCAACTGATTGCCCTTATGATCCAACATCGCGCGCACTTTGCCCATTGTGTTGCCAACGTTGATGATGTCGGATCGCTTGAGCGTTCCCTGCTGGATCAGCACGGTCGCCAACGGGCCGCGTCCTTTGTCCAGCTTCGCCTCGATCACCGTGCCCTCTACCGGTGCGGATGGATCGGCCTGGTAATCTTCGACTTCGGCGACCAATAAGATCATTTCGAGCAACTTGTCCACGCCCTCGCCCGTGATCGCCGATACGGGCACCATGATCGTCTTGCCGCCCCAATCTTCCGGTACCAGTTCGTATTCGGTGAGCATCTGCCTGACTTTCTCAACGTTGGCCTCGGGCTTGTCGATCTTGTTGATCGCCACCATCAGCACCACGCCCGCGTTCTTGGCGTGGTTGATCGCCTCGATAGTCTGCGGCATCACGCCGTCGTCCGCCGCCACCACCAGCACAGCGATATCGGTAACCTGTGCGCCCCGCGCCCTCATGGCGGTAAACGCGGCATGGCCCGGCGTGTCTAAGAAGGTAATCAGCTTCCCATCGGTCTCTACCTGATAGGCGCCGATGTGCTGAGTGATGCCCCCGAACTCGCGCTCGGTGACCTTGGTCTTTCGAATGTAGTCCAAAAGCGAGGTTTTGCCGTGGTCGACATGGCCCAAAATCGTTACGACCGGCGGTCTTGGCTGCATTCCGGCCGTCTTCAGCGCTTTCTTCGCCTTGGGCGCCACAACCGCCTGTGCCTGAGGCTCCTGCCATCGCGCGGTCAATCCAAATTCCGAGACGACCAGTTCGGCCAGTTCTTTTTCTAGCTTCTGGGTCAGCGTAAACAGGTGGCCCTCGCCCATCAGAACCTTTTGCACTTCGGTCGGCGTCCTTTCTAAGGTTTGCGCCAACTCTCTGACGGTGATTTGGGGCGGCAGAACAATGGTGCGGAGTTCGTCGCCCAGATCGGTCGCCATCTCGCGCAGAGTGTCCGCGGTCTCTTGATCGATGCCGGACTTGGCGGCGTCGGCCGGCACGCCCAACTCGGTCAATACCTGCAACAACCGGTTGGACGGCACCTCAAACTCTTTCGCCAGCTCCTGAACGCTTACTTTTGCCATTGTCTCCATTGCTCGAATCTCCGAGCATCTGCCTTTATTGTACCAAAAGTCCGACGACCTCGTCCCACGCCCAAGACGCTATCTGCGCCTTGAGAAGGCGAGAGGCCGTTCCCTTCTTCTTTGCCTTTTCAATGCACTCGGCCGTGCGACAAAAATAAACCGACCGGCCGTGCACTCTCGAATCGCCCGCGACTACTACAGACCCGTCCTTCAATCGCACAATGCGAACAAACTCCTGCTTCGCTCCGCACCTTCTGCAGGCGACGCAACGGCGGAGTTGGTTCATCCTGCTGCGTGAGCTTGTTCTGCTTCGACCGGCGTTTCCTCGACCTTAGGCTCTTCGGGAGAGGCTGACGAATGTTGAATCTCCTCCGGCGAAAGGCTCTTTCCAGAGCGCTCTTGCGCTAATTGCGCTTCCGATCTCACGTTCAGTTTCCAGTTGGTCAATTTGCTCGCCAATCGCACATTGACGCCGTTGCGGCCAATAGCCAGCGAAAGTTGATTGTTAGGCACCACCACCATCGCCTCGGTCTTTTCCTCATCCAACTCAACACGGTTCACTCGCGCTGGGCCCAATGCTTCCATAATGAAAAGCTGAGGGTCGGAATGCCACAAGATCACGTCCACTCGTTCGCCAAAGAGCTCATCGGTTACAGCTTGTACCCGGGCGCCCCTGTGCCCGATGCACGATCCGACCGCGTCCACTCTTGGATTGCGGGAGGTAACGGCTACCTTTGCCCGCACGCCCGGCTCGCGAGCAACCGCCTTCACCTCGATTTGTCCTTCCTCAATCTCGGGCACTTCTAAAGCCAATAGACGTTCGACCAATCGCGGATGAGTCCGAGAGACCATCGCGCGAATGCCCTTCTCCCGATCGATGACTTGTAGAACGTAAACGCGCAACCGTTCGTTAAACCGATATCGCTCCGTCGGTACCTGCTCGGAATAGGCCAACAGCCCCTCGACGCGACCGATTGCCACAATGGCATTGCGACCCTCGAACCTTTGAATAGTGGCCGAAACGATGTCGCCTTCTCTGCGCTTCAGCTCATCGACGGCATGCTTGTTCTCTCGCTCTCGAATATTCTGCTTTAGCACCTGCATCGCGGTGCTGGCGGCGATCCGCCCCATATCGAGATGTTCCGTCGGCACCTCGACCTCATAAAGATCGCCTACCTCGTACTTCTCGTCTAGCTTCTGCGCTTCTTCCAATGAAATCTGCGTCTGATCGGACGTTACGACCCCGACCACTTCCTTGTGAGCATAGACGTGAAACTCTCCCACACGGGTATCCAAGCTGACGGTAACGATGGCGCTTTCCGGCATTCCAACGTGCTTTTTGTACGCTTTGGCCATCGCATTCTCAAGGTCTTCGATCAGCTCCTCGACCGGAATGTCGCGCTCTTGCGCCAATTGTTGCAAACCCTCGTAGATTCCTCTATTCATAATGTTCACCTGCAGAGTAACAGCACGCCTATAAAAAAGAGTGGGTTGCGCCCACTCTCCTTGCGCCCTCTGATGCCCCTGCGACAAGAGTATACCCCAAAGGTATAATCCTGCCGATGATTGCCGAGCCGACCGTCGAGCCGAACCTCGCTCCCTGGAACAGCGACCCCGAGTTTCGCGCTGGGTATGTCGCTGTAGTGGGGAGGCCGAACGTAGGAAAAAGCTCGCTGGTCAACCTCTTCGTCGGCCGAAAAGTCTCTATCGTCTCCCCTCGCCCTCAAACCACGCGTCGGCGCATCTTGGGAGTTATGAACTCCGAAAAGTCTCAGGCCGTATTTTTGGATACGCCCGGCATCCATCGTCCCAAGCACCGACTAGGACAATATATGCTGGAATCGGCCGTCTCGGCCTTGACCGACGCCGATTGCGTCTTGGCGGTCGTCGATGCCTCTTGCCTGCCAGGTCAGGAAGATCGACACATAGCCGAACTCTTAGAGAACGAGGCCAAGTGCGACGTGATTTTGGTGATGAACAAGATGGATCGGCTGAAGCCGGAGCACGTCGTGCGCAATACCGAAGCTTATGTCGCCCTGTTCAAACCCGCCGAGTGGATGATGACGAATGCCCTCCGAGGGCACAACAAAGAAAAGCTCTGGAAGCTGATCGAACCCCGGCTGCCCCTCTGCCCGCCGCTTTTTCCGCCCGACCAAATCACCGATCAGCCCGAACAGACCCACGCCGCCGAGCTAATCAGAGAGAAAGCGCTGATCCACACCTACCAAGAAGTGCCTCACAGCGTCGCCGTTATGATCGAGCAATGGAAAGAGGAGCGCGAAGATCTGCTTCATATTTCCGCCACGTTCATCGTAGAGCGAGACGCGCACAAAGGCATCCTCATCGGACATGGCGGGCAGATGATCAAGCAGATCGGCCAAGAGGCGCGATTAGAGATGGAAGAATGGCTGGGCAAGAAGGTCTTCCTCGAACTGTGGGTCAAAGTGAAGCCAAAATGGCGCAATCACCCCGCCTTGCTGAACGAGTTGGAGTATCGGTGAAAATTGACCGTAACCATGCAGGCAGGAGAACGGTCATAATTAACGAAAGTAGTCAATCAGGGCGAACGGACTCGCCCGACCGGAGGATCGATTCGACATTATGAAGAGTTTTGTAAAAGGCTTGACGATAGCGGCGATGGCGACCTGGATTCTGGGCTCGATAGGATGCGGCGGCGGCAGCGGAATCGTTGTAGTGCCACCGCCGGAAGGTCGTGGCGTAAGGATAGATTTGACGGTGGCCGGAACAGGGGCGCCTTTGACTGGCGCCGAAGTCCATTATGTGATGGCCAGCGGAGGCGTTATCACCTCCGCTCAGTTCGTCGAATCGACGACAACGCCCGGAACCTACGAGATCGCCGATCTGCCCACAGCGGGAACCCTCATGGGCGTTTGGATCAATACGCCTGCCGGGTTCCACAAGGTCGTCCGCCAAGTCGCCGACCCCAGTCGCGGCATTCCTCAAAGAGTCATCCAGTTCTTGAACGCCTTCAATGCGGGCGGCTGCCTTTTGGCCAATGGCAGACAGCAATCCGACTTTGTAGCGGGCACGACCCATTTGGGACGAGTGGACCTGTATCAAAACACGGCGGGCAGTCCGCCTCCGCCCGCCATGACGGAGTCCTGTCCGTAAGGCAAACCCTATGGTCGCCAGACGGCTGCTCGTCTGGAGCATCGTGGTCGGTTGCCTAGCATTGCTCGTCGGCGGCGCCGAGTATTTGCGCCGCCAAGACCCCCTCAGTCGCATGGCCGGGACGCCGATAGATCCTAAATCGGCCATTCGCCTAAAAAACGTCGAGGCCACCTTGCGAAAAGGCATGACCCCCTTGGCTCATGTCTCGGTCGACCAGATCGTGATGGATCAGGACCGCTCTCAATGGCAAATATCGGGCGTCAAAAACGCCGAATTCTTGGAAGAAGGCAAGCCGTTCGCCATCGCCACATGCCAAAACATGCTCTATAGCGCTCACGGACAAACAGCAACCCTGAAAGGCAAAGCCGATCTGAAACTGCCCGGAGCGAAAGCCATAAGAGGCGAAGCGATCGCGCTACAGACCGAACAAGCCGTCTGGGACATTCGAGGACGTCTATTAACGACCAGCCATTCCATGTCCCTCGCTTGGTCCACAGGAAGAGCCACCGCACAGGCGATGCGCGTCAACTTGGCCGACAAAACTCTCGAGCTAGAGGACGTAACGGCAACGCTGACCGCACAACCGCCCAAGAAGAGCCGAGAGGTCATCTTTCGATATAAAAAGAGCCGCACCGCCAAAAACAAAACCCGAGCAGAGAACGTCGAGATCGTCGACCAGGACGCCTTCATGCGAGCCGACATCGTCGATTACGACGAGACGGACGACCGCCGTTACGTGCTGGCCAAGGGCGGACTGCTCTACATCGACGCCCGCATCGACGCCACCGCCGGCAAACTGGAAGCCTGGCTGAACGACGAGCGCGCCCTCCTCACCGAAGGCGTCGTCCTCATCATCAAAGAAAAGAAGTCAGAAATTCCCGACCAGTCGCCGCCCAAGGACGAAGAAGCCCTCCGACCCGAAAACATCCGCAAATACCCGATCTATGTAACCTGCGACCGGCTCGAATCGTTCTACGAAGAAGAAAGGGCCATCCTAACGGGAAACCTCAAGGTGGAACAGCGCCTGCCCGACGGCAAATTTCGCACGGCCACTGCCGAACGCGCCGAGTTCGACGCCAAAAACGAAGTCCTCACCCTCATCGGCAAAGTTCTGCTAGAAGACGAAAAAGGCCAATCGTTCGAAGCCGCCAAAATCGCCCTCAGCGTCAAGGAAGGCGAGGAGTGGTACGAAGCGACCGACGTTACCCACGGCCGAATCAAGATCGAAAAGAAAGAACAGCCATAAAGCAAAAAGGGCCGAGCGTACAGCCCGGCCCTCTTCTTCAACTTTATCGCTTATCGGCTTCGGCCAAAGTTCTCCAGCACGATGGCCAAGTCGATGTCGGTTACCACGCCGTCGCCGTCCAGATCGCCGTAATCGTCAATCTGTCCGAACAGCTCCAGTACGATAGCCAGGTCGAGATCGTCCACCGTGCCGTTGTTGTCCACATCGCCCGGCAGCGGAGAGACCATCTGCATGTAATCCACGAACGTCTCAACGGCGCCATCGTCGCTGAAGGCCGTTACCTCCTGTCGCACCACCAAGTTCTGACCCGGCAAGAGCATCGTAGGCACGCCCAAATCCAGCTCCATGCCAGGCTCCAAGTAAAGATCCATGCCGCCTGGCACCGGCTCCATATTGCCCAGCATCGGGTTGCCGTCGCGCAGTTCATCCTGGCTCACCGTATGATCCAGCACGGCATACGCAACGTTGTTGACAACCTGCCGCGCCGTGATGTTGCGATAGCTGAGCATCCACCCGCCCACGGTCTCCCAGGAGATGGGCACGGCGTTGCCCCAGCGGCGACCGGAAAGCGGCTGCTGGTTCGAATCCAGGAAGACCACGGTTACGCCAATATTGCCGTAATTGCTAATGTAGCCGAAGCCGACCGTCTGGACCGACGAAGTGCGGGGGATGGTAACGTGCCAAAGGCCCGGGCTTATCCAGGTCGACAGGTTGTAAGGATAAATCCACGGTCCGGCGCAATAGCCGGTGCCGTGCGTTACGATCAGGCGGACATACGCCGCGCCCTGAGGAAAGTGAACCGTTTTGCTCCAGCTCATATTGACGTTGGGGCAGGCCTCGACAGAGGTCGCCAGCGAGGCGGTCAGCGCTACGGCCGTGATTCCAAGGGCTATCGTTTTCAAGTTCAAGTTCGTTTCTCCTTGCGCGAGGTCGTCGCGGTGTGCAGTTATGTCCTAATAGATGCGGCGGGGCAAGGAGATGTAGCAAAACGGCGGCGAGAAAGTTCCCGCCGCCGTCAAGGCTCGTTCAGTCAGCCCTTATCGGCTTCGGCCAAAGTTCTCCAGCACGATGGCCAAGTCCACATCGGTTACGACGCCGTCCCCGTCCAGATCGCCATACTCGTCGGCCGTGCCGAAAAGCTCCAGTACGATAGCCAGGTCGAGATCGTCCACCGTGCCGTTGTTGTCCACATCGCCCGGCAGCGGAGTCAAAGTCTGCGTATAGTCGATAAACGTCTGAACCGTGCCCTCGTCAAATGTCGTGATCTTGTGCCGAGTTACAATCGTCTGACCGGGGCCCGGAGAAGTCGGAAACGGCAGGAATATCTCCTCGTCCGGGTTCACCATCAGATGGTCGCCGCCCGGCACCGGATCAAACGTCAACCCGTGCCCGCCGTCCCGCATCTGCTCGATCGACATCGCCGAATCGATGATCGCGTAGCCCAATTCCTCCAACACCTGAGGACCCACCGTCCCGCGAGCATGAGCGCCGTGGCCCAAGCCCAGCGGATCCTCGATCGGAACGATGATCATGTTGCCCCAACGAGAAGGAATCACATTCATGTTGATGTCCAGATAGCGCACCGTGACGGCGGGCGTGCCATAGTTGCTGATCCATCCAAAACCCGCCGTGATCGTCGAGCCGGGCGTGGCCGGAATGTTGACGTGCCAATTGTTGGCGCTCACCCACGTCGAGGTGCCCGCTGGGAACACGTTCCAAGGCCCCGCGCATCCGTTGTTGTTGCCGTGCGTAACGAACAATCGCACGCCGTGAGCGTAGCTGGGAACGGTCATCGTCTTGGTCCATATCATGTTCACGTTCGGGCAGGCCTCGCCCGGTACGGTCAAGCCGACTGCGAGTAGAGCGGCGCTCAAAGCCAGCGCCAGCGATTTGAGAGAAACCGAAGCTATCCGTCTGCCAAAAGTCGTTTTCAGGTTCATAACTTATTATATAGCGATTTTCGGGCAAATGTAGCAGGCTGGAAAATCATCGCGTCGTTCGAACCTTTTGAGACCCGCCGCGGTATCTTATAATGAGATAAGATGCCCGCTCAGACCATACTCGGCCACTATCGCATCATCCGCGAGATCGCGCGCAGCAACGACATCGTCTACGAGGCGTTGGACGAGCGCATCCATCGCCGCGTGGCCATCAAGGAGTTGAACATCCCCCACGGCGCCACCGACAGCGTCCGCGCCGACCGCATTCAGCGCTTTTTGCGCGAGGCGCGGGCGGGCGGCAGCCTGTCGCACCCCAACATTGTAACCATCCACGAGACGGAGGAGGAGGACGGCCGCTACTTCATCGTGATGGAGTATTTGGAGGGCGAGACGCTGCGCAACCGGATGGAGCGCGAGGGCGCCCTGCCGCCGGAAGCGGCGACCGACATCGCCGGCCAGATATTGAGCGCGCTGATAGAGGCTCACACCAAGGGCGTCATCCATCGCGATCTAAAGCCCGAAAACATCCACCTATTGCCCGATGGGCGGGTGAAGATCACCGATTTTGGCATCGCCCGGCTGAAGTTCGAGCCTTCCATCACCATCGACGGGCAGATATTCGGCACGCCGAGCTACATGTCGCCCGAACAGGTGCTGGGCAAAGAGATCGACGAGCGCTCCGACCTGTTCTCCGTCGGCTCCCTGCTCTTCGAGATGTTGGCGGGGCACAAGGCGTTCCAAGGCGATTCGGTCGTTAGCATCACGCACGCGATCATGAATTCTGAGCCTGCGATCCCGCAGTCTGTGCCGACCGGATTGGAGCACGCCATCCGGAAAGCGCTTCAAAAGGATCCGCAGATGCGCTTTTCGTCGGCCGGCGAAATGAAACGCGCCTTGGAAGAGGCGAAAGCGGCTCCCCAGCCGCTTCAGGCTACAGTGGGCGCCACCGGCGCTTTTGGCTTGCCGTCCGCGCCCGACCCGACGATCATCGCTCAAGCGCCGGCGCCACCTCCGGTTCAGCCTCCGGTTTACATTCCGCCTCCGCCGCCCGCGCCGTGGATGACGCCGGAAACGCGCCACTTTTTGGGCACGGTGGGCGCGGTGGCACTGATCGGCTTGGCGATATTGGGCGTACTGGGAGGCGGCTACTATCTGGCGGCGCAAGCCTACGAACGGTACGAGCTGCATCAGCAAGACGCGAGATTGGAACAGGACATCGCGCGGGCGGAGGCTCTGTTCAACAGCGAGCGGTTTGCCGAGGCCGCCGCGCTGTATGGCGAGTTGGCGCAGCGCGCCAAACTGGACAAGACTCGGGACACGCTGCGGCGCAACGGCGCGATCGCGTGCGTCTCGCAGGGGCATGCCTACTACCAGCGGGGGAATCTGTTGACAGCCGAACGCTGGTACCGCCAATCGTTTCGACACGCCGAAACGCACGAAGGGTACGGCGCATTGGGGCAACTGTTGGAGGCGGGCGACCCGGTGCAAGCGGCCGAAATGTACGAGCAAGCCGCGCAGCTGGCCGGGGACGGCATTGAATACAAGGTGCGGGCCGCCCGAATCTATCTGAGGATCGGCGATGTGTGCTATGCCCAAGGCGACAACATTGGGGCGCTACGGTTTTGGGGTATGGCCTCTCGAGCGGCGCCGGGCACCGAGATCTCCGACCGGGCGCAGGAACAGGCGATGGCCGTGCTGAACGAAAGATACCAACGCAGGTAAAGGGAACCGTTCCGTCGAATAGTGCATCCAAAGGGTATGGCCTACTGTTCTCAATGCGCCGAGCCGCTCGCCAGCGAAGCCCGCTTTTGCCACAAATGCGGAGCGGCCGCCGTCGCCACTGCCCCGAACGCAACGATCATTGGCGCCCCTCTGCCTGTAGCGGCGAAGAAGCCCAAGCCCGTTGCGAAGATTCTCGGCGCGTTGGTCGGGTTGGGGATTTTGTGCGCGCTTGCCTACTTAGGGGGTAGGCAAGCCGGTTGGTTCGGTCGGGCAGAAGTCAAGACGCCGTCGGGCGCCAATCCGCTCAGCGCGACTATGCAACCGCCAGAAGGCGCCAATCCTTTAAGAGCCGAAGTTCAGCCGAACTCGGGCGCCAATCCGCTTCGTGCGGAGATCGAACCCGGACAGCCGCCCAAAGAGCCGCCCAAAGACGTGCTCGACTGGCTGGAGCACCTGCGCCGAATTGAGATGAAGCGCCGAGCCATGCGCAACGACTTTTCGCCCGCGCTGGACATGCTTCGAACGGCGCTGGGCATGAAGACCGAAATTGATCTGGACGAGATGGATGAAAAGAAAAAGGGCTTGGACGAGAACTACCACAAGTACGCCCAAAATTGGTACGATCTGCTGAAGGAGTACGCCAGCGTCCGGCCTCCCCAACAGTGCGCTACTTTGGCAGCGTCCTACGACACCGCGCTGAGACGGTACGTTGAGGCCATGATTCGCATCCAAGATTCCATGCGAAAGGAAGACATCAGCGAACTGATGAAGATGCGCGGCGGCGAGCAGGGGCAGGTGGACAGCCTGCTAATCGAAGCCGATGAGAATCTGCGCCGCCTTGCGCGAGAGATCGGGATTCGAAAGCCGTTCGCTATTCAGCCCGACTCGTCTGTCGATTCGATGGTCGGCCTCGGCTTCTAACGCTGAGCCATCATCTTGTGCGTTTGAGGGATCACCCGCACATCCGAGCCTTCTCCAGCCGCTACTGCTTGTATCTGCAACATCCTTTCTGGAGTCGGAGCCTGCTCGTTCGGCGTTACGGGCTGCAAGATCAACGGTCGGCCATGTTTCTCTGCCAATCGCGCCGCCTGTACGACCTCGTCTTCGGTCGTTTCGCTGGTTACCACGGCCTTAATAAACACCAGCCCATCAAAGTTCGCCGCCGTCTGCAAGAACCGATCGTGCTGCGTCCAGAGGTCGCGATCCTTGGTCGCCGAGACCAACTTAACGTCCATCGCAATGACGGACCAGTACGGCAACAGCGGCTCTAACGCTTTTGAGAGATCGCCCGCGGTCTCCAGATAAAGATAAAAGCCGTCAGAAACCGCGGCCGGAGCGAATTGCTCCAAGAAGCGACCGTGCAACAGCGGTTCCCCGCCCGTCAGCGCGATATGCCGATGCAAGCCTCTTGGTTGGTCCATCTCGCGGCAAAGCAACAAGAGCGCATTTACATCGATCGGGTTTGCGTACGATTCGACAATCCCCGACCCTGGCCGTCGTTCGACGGAGAACTTCTCAGGCAGGTAGCCTTTTGGATGGCGCGCCAGCACCGTTTCCGGCGTGTCGCAAAAAGAGCAGTTAAGATGACAGCCAAAGAAACGAACGAAGAGTTGTCGTTCGCCAACGAGGAGACCCTCGCCTTGAACGGAACTGAAGACCTCGGTTAGATATGCCCTATCTGGGCTAAATAGGCTCATTTCAGAGCCTCGAAGATTCTAGACAGGTACGACAGAGACACGGCGGCGATTTTTGGGTCCCTCAAACTTCACCGTGCCGTCGACCATGGCGAACAGCGTGTCGTCCTTTCCTCGACCCACGTTTCGACCCGGATGAAACTTGGTGCCTCGCTGACGCACGATGATATGGCCGGCCTTGACCGCCTCGCCTCCAAACTCCTTGACGCCCAAAAACTGGGGCGAACTGTCCCTGCCGTTTCGAGTACTGCCTACGCCTTTCTTACTAGCCATATCGATCTTGCCTCCGTCGGACGGGGATTATACCCTAATCTTCGGTAGAATAGCCGCATGTCCGTCGTTCGCAAAGCTATCCATGCCGAACCGCTGACCGAGCAAGAAGCCGGCGATCTGCTCCATGCCATCGCCTCGGGCGACGCGACGCCCGTACAAATCGCGGGAGCCCTGATCGCACTGCGCACTCGCGGCGAGACGACCGACGAAATTGCCGGCATGGCGCGCGCTATGCGAGAACTGAGCGAGAAGGTCAACGCGAAATCTGAGAATCTATTGGACACCTGCGGCACGGGCGGCGACCGTTGCAACACCTTTAACATCTCGACCGCCGCCGCGTTTATTGCCGCTGCCGCAGGAGCAAAGATCGCCAAACATGGCAATCGCGCCGTCAGCAGCCCTTGCGGTTCGGCAGATGTGCTTGAAGCGCTCGGCATCAAGATCGACCTCGCGCCGCCGGATGTCGCGCGGGCCATCAATCAGGTCGGCATCGGATTCATGTTTGCGCCAGTGATGCATCCCGCCATGAAGGGCGCCGCGCCGATCCGCAGAGAGTTGGGCGCCCGCACCATTTTCAACCTTCTTGGCCCTCTCACCAATCCAGCCGGAGCCAAAATCCAGCTCTTAGGCGTCTTTGATAAGAAATGGGTGAGACCGGTTGCTGAAGCGCTGGGCCAATTAGGCTCCAAACGAGCGTTGGTCGTTCATGGCGAGGTCGGACTCGACGAAATATCGCCGGTCGGGACAACCTTTGCGGCCCTTCTGGACGAAAGCAGCGCGGTAACCGAGATAACGCTTTCGCCGTCAGATTTTGGATTGAAAGAGGTAGAATTGTCGCAGATCGAAGCGGGCGCTTCGCCGTCCGAGAACGCGGAGAAGCTACGGCTCGCCTTGAGCGAACCCGGGCATCCTTGTTCCGTGTCGGCAACGTTGAACGCAGCCGCCGCGATCTGGCTATGCGGTCTTGCGCCGACTCTGCTCGTCGCGGCCCACCTTGCTCAGGAGGCCGTAGGGTCGGGAGAGGCCCTTGCAAAGGTAGAGGAGCTTATCCGCTTCGCCTAACCGAACTTAGGAGGCAACAAGATGAAAACGGTTCTAACCGCAGTCGCAGCTCTGACGCTGTTTGCCTTTGCCATCGCGCAAGACTGCTCGATGTGCAAGGCGATGATGAAGGTCGAAGAGTTGGGCAAATCGCCGATGGGCAACATGCTGAAGCTGAGCAACGGCGCTCTGAGCTACTCAACTATCAACGAGGGCAAGAACGTCAAGGACTTACACGCCGTAGCTGTCTCGATCTGTAACATGATGACCAAACCCCCGGCAGACGCTTGCGACCAGTGCAAGACTGTGTCGAGCATGATGGCAGGGGTCGAATTCGACGTGATGCAAGGCAAGACCGGCGTGGTCGTCGTGATGACCAGTTCCAAACCCGAAACCGTCAAGATGCTCCATACGATGTTTGTTACGCCTGCGTCTGCACCAACGGCTAGTCCTACGCCGGGCGCCGCAAACCCAGGCAAGTCGACGAGCGATCGAGAGGACTTTGCCGGAAAGGGCGACGGAATCGAGACTTGCCCCGTGATGGGAATGGCCGTCAAGAAGGAGCACTTTGTCGAGCACAACGGCCGAAAGGTTTACATGTGCTGCGCCATGTGCGTCGGCCAGTTCAAGCGAGACCCAGGCAAATACGTCAAGAACTAACTCGAACTTGAGCGCGCCCGCCCAGACATGATCGCCTTTTCGGGCGACCAAGTTTCCGATCCGTCATTCTGGCTTTCCAGAGAGTGGCTGGAGACGAACGGTCTGGGCGGGTACGCCATGTCCACCATCGCGGGCCTTAACTCGCGCCGATACCATGGACTATTGGTTGCCGCGCTCGGTTCGCCGGTCAACCGCTACGTTTTGCTGTCCAAGTTAGAAGAAACCCTTCTCATCGATGGCCAACCCTTTGAACTTTCCACCAATCACTACTCAGGCGCTACCCACCCGCAAGGCTATCGATACTTAACCGAATTCCGCCTCGATCCAGGCCCTGTCTGGACTTTCAACGTTGACGGACGTCTGATCGAAAAGCGTCTCTTCATGCCGGACGAAGAGAACGCAGTCGTTACCCAATATCGCACGATCGATGGATCGGGCTACAGAACAAGGCGATCCAGCGGCGCCTGTCAACTGATCTTACGCCCTCTGATCGCCTTTCGCGACTACCACAGCCTGACGCGCGAAAACCACGACCTCGATCCCGAATGGCGGATCGAGCCGCACGGAACCAGCCTCCAACCCTATGCTTCGCTCCCCAGACTTCACTTCTGCTTCCAGCGGATGGGCGTTACAAACGTCGGCCAATGGTATCGCCAATTCGACTATCATCACGAGCGCGAGCGCGGTCTTGAGCATCAAGAAGACCTCTTTTGTCCCTTCGAACTCCAAACGGACTTATCCTCCGATCAAGCGGCACAGCTCGCCGTCGGCCTCCATCCCGATGCACCGTTCGAAATCAAACGAAAATCGATCGCGGATCATTACATCGTCCGACGCGGCACAGGCCATACCGTCATCGCCGGCTATCCCTGGTTTGGCGATTGGGGCCGCGACACCTTTATCGCCCTGCCTGGACTTGCCCTGGTAACCGGGCGGCACGAAATCGCGCGATCCATCCTCACGGAGTACGGCAAACTCTTCAACCAAGGCCTGCTACCCAATCGATTCATCGAAGGCGCCGACCAGCCGGAATACAACACCGTCGATGCGACGCTTTGGTACTTCGAGGCGCTTCGAGCCTATCTTGAGTATTCAGACGACCGATCCGTTTTTGGCGACGGCCTGTTGGAACGACTCGTAGAATCCATCGATTGGCACACCAAGGGCACGCTGCACGGAATCGGTATGGACGAGGACGGCCTCCTTTCTGCAGGCGCCCCCGGCCTGCAACTAACCTGGATGGACGCGAAAGTCGGCGATTGGGTCGTAACGCCGCGCATGGGCAAACCGGTCGAGATTCAAGCCCTTTGGCATAACGCCCTGCTCTGCCTTGGCGAGTGGACGGGCGATGCAAAGTACGCTCAGATAGCTCAAAGGGCCAAGGTCAGCTTCGACGCCCTCTTTTGGAACGGTCGCTACTTTGACGACGTTGCGGGCGATCGTTCTCTCCGACCCAATCAGATCTTCGCCCTGAGCCTTGCACATTCGATCGCGCGCTCCGACCGCGCACTGCCTGTGCTGGAGACCGTCGAGCAAGAATTGCTGACCCCCTTTGGCCTGCGAACCCTATCGCCCAACGACCCCGATTATCGACCCCATTGCGAAGGCGACCGGCTATCTCGAGACGGCGCCTATCATCAAGGCACTGTATGGACATGGCTCGCTGGACACTTTTGGACGGCAGCGATCCGGCATCAAGGCGACGAGGCCAAAGAACGCGCATCCGCATGGCTACAAGGCTTAGAATCTCACCTAAACGAAGCCTGCGTCGGCCACGTTTCAGAGATTTTTGACGCCGAACCGCCACACATGCCTCGCGGCTGCCCCGCGCAAGCCTGGAGCATCGCCGAGATTTTGCGCCTAAAAGCCCTGCTTACCTTAGATAAAGCAGACGGAGCGCATTGAAAACGACCGATAGCGAACTGAGGCTCATGGCGCCCGCTGCGATCATCGGATCCAACCGCCCTGCAAGCGCAATCGGAATCGCGATCGCATTGTAAAGAAAAGCCAAACCCAAGTTCGATCGTATGGTCGCGGCCATCGCCCGAGAGACTCTCAATGCGATGGGAAGAGAACGCAGATCGTTGTTCAATAGGATCAAATCCGCGCTCTCTGCAGCCAAACCGGTTCCGGCCCCCACCGCGATGCCCAGATCCGCGCTGGCCAGCGCGGGCGCATCGTTGATGCCGTCGCCCACAAAGGCTACTTTCTTTCCCTGCGCTTGCAACGTTCGCACCAATTCGGCCTTCTGATCGGGCAACATCTCGGCCAGGACGTTCTCTGGCGACACGCCGACAGCCTCCGCCATTCGCATCACCGCCTCGCGCCGATCGCCCGAACAGATGTACAGTTCGATGCCCGCTTCTTGCAATCTGCGTATAGCCTCGGCGCCTTCGGGAGTAGGCTCGTCTGCAAACACAAAGCCCAAAGATGCCTTGCCATCCACTGCCAGCACAACGGGATAATCTGCCGCTCCGTTTAGTTCTATACCGATTTGAGAAAGAAACCTTGGACTGCCGATGGCGACCCCAACGCCGTCGATTTCACCCATCGCCCCGCCGCCGGGAACGATTCTCACATTCTCTACAGATTTCACAACGCCAGGCGCATAAGCCACGATCGCCCTCGCCAAGGGATGATCGGCCATTTTCTCTAGCGCAGACGCATAGGCCAGATTCGCTTCTAAATCGCCGCCGAAAAGCGCGGTATCGACCACCACCGGATTGCCCGCGGTCAAGGTGCCGGTCTTGTCCAGCACAACCGCGTCCAACCGCCTTACCCGCTCCAATGCCTCGATGCCCTTCACTACAATGCCCGATCTCGAGGCCCGCGCAGTGCCCGTCAAAATGGCGATTGGCGCAGCCAACCCAAGCGCGCAGGGACACGCGATCACCAGAACGCTCACGCCGGTCAGTATCGATTTTGCAGCATCCTTCGTGATCAAGAACCAGACCGCGACCGAAACAAGCGCCAAGACAATGATTGCAGGCACAAACACAGCCGAAATTCGATCCGCCAGCCGCTGCAAAGCCGCCTTGCTCGCCTGCGCCGTCTCCACCGCATTGGCAACCTGCTGAATGAGCGTGTCCTCGCCCACCGCCGTCGCGATCAGTTCGATCGCCCCATCGGTTACGATCGATCCGGCGATAGCGCGCTCGCCTTCTCCCTTCGATACGGGTACAGGCTCCCCCGTTAAGGCTGATTCCTCTATCCAGGCAGCGCCCGAAACAACCTCCCCATCCACCGGAACCCGATCGCCCGCGCGCACCAGCAGTTTGTCCCCAATCCTCGCCTCGCCGAGCTCCGATTCGACATACTCCCCATTTCTCTCCACCATGATTCGCCGCGGCAAGAGCGTCCAGACGCTCGCCAATGCTTCTCTTGCTCGCCGCTTCGCCGTCTCCTCGATTCGCTTGCCCAAAAGGATCAATGTGATAATGACCGCCGAAGCCTCAAAGTATAAGTTTCCGTGATTAGACATCAACAATACGGCAACGCTGTAGACAAATGCGGCCGTCGATCCTAGCACGATCAGCGTCTCCATGTTGGGCGCTTTCGCTAGGGTCGCGCTCCAAGCGCTCCTATAAAAAGGCAGCCCAGCGCCAAACTGCACCGGCAGAGTCAAAGCAAACAGCAGCCAGCCTAACTCGTGAGTCTTGTCGTGCATAAACATCGAAATGGCTACGACAGGAAGCGAAAACACGACTGCAAGCCAAAGCCGGGCCGCCGTATAGATTTCTCGATGCGGCGCCGTTGCATCGGCCTTGTGAGCGTCAAAGCCTGCTTTTCGAATCGCCTCGATCAACCGCTCGACCGAAACTGACGGGTCCACCTGAAACTCGCCCTTCTCCGTCGCAAAGTTAACCTGACTCTCCAACACCCCGTCCACTTTGGAGACGACCTTCTCGATCCGCCTGGCACAGGCGGCGCAAGTCATCCCGGTAATCTTCAGTCTCACCCGTTCGGCCATGGCTCGATTATACCGACGCCCGGCTAATTCGAACTGGGAGATATGCCATAATCGAAAAGTGTCGGGCCATGCCCGGCGACAAGGCAAGAACGAATGGCATACCAGGCTCCAAGAGTCAAGCGATCGGGCACGATCTGGGATTCGATCCTGGACGGATGGGGCTCCATTGCCAACTGGCTGACCGCCGAAAGGCTAGCCATGGGCACCTTTTTGCTCTTCGTCATCGCCGCCAATATCACCATCCTGTATCTGTTCCTTTCCGATAGGATGTCCCTTGCGATATTGGTCGCCGTCCTTGGTCTGATTGCTCCGCTCTCCTTTTTTTGGCCGCATATCGGATTGGTCGTCTTTGTTGCCGTAACCGCCGGCGGCTTTGTCAACGCGATCCACTTTGTTACCGAAGGCGCGAGCGGCGAACGAACTTTGTCGCTCGTTATGGCTGTCGCTCTGAGCGCGCGAGCGCTTTGGGAATGGGTCGGAATACCTCGCGACAAGCGCCCTAAAATCCTTTCCGGTCTGGTCTTCTTCCTCTTGCTGTTCCAATCTTTCTATCTACTGCATATCGCCTATATCTACATTTTCGACCCGGACATCAGAGGAACGGACATCTACGTTAAGGAATTCGCGGCCGGATTTTGGAAACCGACTTTCCGCTACTTCGACCACCTGCCGCTGTGGCTGATGGTCATCCCGGCGATGGTGATTCTAAGTAAGCCGGAACGCCTTAAAACAGTTATAGCAGGCTTTATCATTCTCGCGCTTTGGTCGACGGTCATCACGGTCTGGGAGTACATCTCTCCATTGCCGCGCGAGCTGAAAATCGCCTTCAAACTGTTCCAAACCGGTGAATCGGCGGAAGGCAACCGTATCTTAAGTTCGCCTGGATATATGCTCGTATTCTTCCTCGGGATGCTGTTAGTCGCCTTCAAAGGCCTGAATGCAAAATTAAACGGCTTTTGGGTTTGGGCAGTCTTCGGCTTGGTCATGATTGCGTTCGCCTCTTGGAAGGGGCGAATCATTTGGGGCTTGTTTGCAGCGTCGGTGCCTTTCCTAATGTTTATGAAGCCCCGCGAAGCCGTCGCAAGACATCTTACGACGGCTTTTGCCTTCTGTCTTGTGGTGGCCGCCGCCTTGTTCCACCCTGCCGTCAACGACCAAGCGACCAAGATTTGGGTCGAAGTCGCAACCCGTTTTGAAAAGACGTTCGACCCTCGCGACTATACGGGCCAAGGCTCGTTTGCCTGGCGGGTGATCGAAGCTCGATACGCCATCGATACTTGGTCCCACGGCACCATGTTCCAAAAGTGGTTCGGGCAAGGTCTTCAAACTCCATACGGCTTCTACGAGACTGTGCCGATGACCCGATGGGGATTTGGCGGCACATGGCAGAAAACACACATCCATAATCAGTATGTCGGCGCGCTCCTGCGCATTGGCATCGTAGGGCTGTTTCTCTATCTGTTGCTGATCGGCGCTTTTTTCTATCGCCTGTTTGTCGTCTGGAAGGTAACCGACAACCGATACGCACGGGCGTTCGTCCTATCGCTCGGAGCGTTCATGGTCTCCCTCTTCATCTTTCAGGCTTTCCACATCATGATTAGCCAGCCCGAGGCGCTCCCCATCATCGTCATCGGCTGGGCCATCCTCGAACTCATTCCTTACTACAAACGCATTGGCTTCATTCAAGACGAGCCCAAGAGCGTCGAAGCCGCCGCGAGCTAACGGGCGCAAATGCCCCCGGATACCCCTAAAAAGCAAACTGTAAGGCGAGAGCTCTTTACCGGCATGGCCTGGCTCACCTCTGCCTCGCTGCTGGGACGAACCGCCGCATTCCTGTCGCTCATTGTCGTTGCCCGCCACGTAACGCCCGCCGAGTTCGGCATCTTTCGCATGGTGGCCGACCTGGTCATCGTCATGGAACTGTTTCGAGACATCGGAATGGCGCGCGCGCTCCAAACCTATTCGGGCGACCGAAAAATGGCCTGCGACGTTACCTTTCACATCTCGAACGCCGCAGGGCTAGTGATGTTCGCCCTCGCGCTCATCTTTGCCGGCGATGTCGCACGGTTCTATAACACGCCCGAAGTCGAATCGCTCCTGCGCGTGATGGCGATCACCATTGTCTTGAACACGCTGACCGTCGTGCCGCGCGTGATCATGCAGCTAGAGCGCCGATGGGATCAATTGGCGATCAGCGAGTTTGCCCCGCAACTGCTCGGCGCCATCGTGCTGGTGGTCGGCGCGATCAACGGCTACGCCTATTGGAGCTACGCAGCCTCCGTCCTGATTCGGTGCGGGGGCACAATGGCGCTGGCTTACTGGATCAACGGCTGGCGGCCCCGCAAGCAGTTCAGTTGGCCGGTCGCGCGAGAACTGTTCGCCTTCGGAAAGTGGGCCTATCTCGACCTGCTCCTCTATGCGGGGGTCATCACCTTCGCCGATAGCATCTACCTGGGTCGCTTCCAGGGAGCGCACGAATTGGGACTGTACGGCCAAGCCAACAACCTTGTGCAAGTAACCTTTCAAGTAGTCGTGCTTCCGCTCGACCGCATCGCCATCGTCATGGTCGCAGACGCCAATCGAGAGAACAAGGCTTATGCGCATTTGGTACAGATCACCTACTACGTCGCCCTGCTCATGGCGCCTCTCTACGCCTTTCTTATGCTCTTCCCGGAGTTGATTATTGGGGTCGTGCTGTCGGAACGCTGGATTGGAGCCGCGCCGATACTTCAGGTATTGGCGCTTAACTGGTTTTTCGTCGGAGTCTTCACAACGCCTCTCAGAAACTACTTCCTAGGCACCGTGCGGCCCAAGCTGCTCGCCTATTCCATCACCCCTTCCATCATCTTCATCTTCGTCATGTACTGGCTCAGCGGCGGATCCTACAACGGCGTCCAAATCGCTTGGCTCTTCTTGGCCAGCCGACTGATCCACATTGCCTTGAGCCTCTTTTTTATGAAGGCGGACAAAGAGCCCCTTTGGCCTCTGTTCGCTCGCCTCTGGAAGCCCTTGCTTTGCGTCGGCGTTGCAGCACCCTCAGCATGGTATTTGTCTAAGTTTGCTGCGCAAGAGTTTGTCTCATTGCTCATTGCAACGGTCGTTTTCTTTGGCCTCTACGGCGCCTTTTGGACCAAGCCGATCCTCGCCATCGTCAAGCGGCGCAGACAATCCGTGCCATCAGATTCGTAGGTATACTTCGGCCTCATGCAGGCCGACCCGCTCGTCTCCGTTATCGTGCCGGTCTACAACGAGAGGCACACCATCTCCGAAGTCTTGCGTCGATTGCGCGACGCTCCCTTTCGCAAAGAGATCATCGTAGTCGACGACCATTCGGACGATGGCACCTGGGAAATTCTTCAAAAAGAGTCGGACATTTCGCTTGCTCGACACGATAAGAACTCCGGCAAAGGCAGTGCAATCCGTACCGGCATTGCAATGGCTACTGGCGACATCGTCATCATCCAAGACGCCGACCTCGAATACGACCCGACAGAAATCCCCGAGGTGATCAGGCCGATCGTCGAAGGTCGCACAACCGTCTCCTACGGCAATCGCTTTAGCCAAGGTCTTCCAAAGGAGATGCCATTGCCGAACAAGATCGCCAATCGACTTCTCTCGCTGGCCGTTCGCATTCTCTACCGTTACCCGCTCCAAGACGAAGCGACCTGCTACAAGGCCTTTGAAGCAGGAACGTTGAAACAAATGAACCTGACCTGTACCGGCTTCGAGTTCTGCCCCGAAGTAACGGCCAAGTCGCTGCGCCAAGGGATTCGAATTGTAGAAGTTTCGCTTTACAAATATCGACCAAGGACCAAGAAGGGCGGCAAAAAGATTCGTTGGACGGACGGCGTGCAGGCTTTTTGGACGCTGATCAAACAGAGGTTTGGTCGATGAAACCTGCGAGAGGACCGAATCGTCTAAAAGATGTCTAAACCAATCCGCCAGGGTTGCAATCGCCCTGGTCTTTGTGCTAGACTCCATGCTGTAGCATTAGGAACCGCGGTTGGCCGGTAGCGCGGCGCGAAAGGCAACAAGGAAATTTTCGCACGGGCGGCCAGGCAGAGCGCGGAAACTCACTCAAGGAGGAGAGATGCTCCAAATGAAACGTCTCTCAGTTGTATTGGCGACTGCAACGCTGGTCTTTTCGATGGCCACCGCGCAGAACCAAGACGTGGATCCGTCGCACTGGGCCTACAAGGCCGTAGACGAGCTGGTGCGCGCAGGCATCATCGTGGGCTACCCCGATGGCACCTTCAAAGGCACCCGCACCCTGACCCGATACGAGTTCGCCGAAGCGCTCCACAGAGCGTGGATGAACCTTCGCAGCTGGCTGGATCAGCGCATGGCGAAAATGGATGAGCTCGAGCGCGAGATCAATGCGCTCAAGGCGCGCCCCACAGGCGGTGGAGGACAAGACCCTGTCAACCTCGGCCCGATCAATGCGCGATTGGACGAACTGAATCGCGAAATGGCCGGCCTTCGAGGCATGCAGGACGCCGTCAACCGAATGGAGCGACTGGCTCAGACCTTTCAACAAGAACTGAACGCTCGCGGCGTCGACATCGATGCCCTGAAGCGCGACTACGCTAGCTTGGCCAATCGCGTCTCCGAACTGGAGAAGATGAAGGGACCCCAACTGACCGGTACCTTCGGCGTTGGCGTCTATGGCCCCCACGGCATCGACGGCAGCAGCGCGTTCGGCCTCAACGGCCAGTCCGTAGGAGCCCAGGGCAGCATCCTCAACGGTACCGAGGTGTTCCACGAGCTCCGATTGGGCTACAACGCCATGATCAACGACGATGTGTCGGCTCATGCAATGCTGAGCGTGGGCAACTATCTGCCCGCTATCGGCAACGCAGGCATGGTTGGCGGCGGTTACACCCCTGGCAACACCGACATCACTATCTGGGAAGGCTACGTCAAGGCTCCGGTCGACCTGTTCGGCAAGACGCTCAACCTCACGGTTGGTCGTATGCCCGTCATGGTCAGCCCGTTGACCCTTGCCCGCGTCAACCCCGATTACTATCTGCAAATGCCCGGCTACAACGACCGCCAGTATCGAGTGGACGGCGCCAGCGGTATGATCGACTTCGGTCGAATCAATCTCAGCCTTTGGGCCGCGCGCACCAACACGGTCCGCTCCAACAACTCGAGCGGCCTGTTGGATAGCTACATGAACTTCACCGCAGGCGGCATGATGCCCATCACCAACGCGGGCGGCAAGCCCGTCGGCACCATGGGCGGCATGTTGACCGCAGAGCAGATGGCTGGCGCGCGCGCCAACATCAACCTCTTTAGCGGCGACGACATGAGCGGAACGCTGGGATTGACCTACTTCGCAGTGGGCGGCCCGTCGGCTCCTCTGCCGACCGGCGCAGCAGGCACCTTTAATCGCGTCGACGTTTTCGGCGCCGATCTGAAGGGTAAGGCTCGACGCATCAGCTACGGCGCCGAGTTTGCCGCATCGCTGCTCTACAACGATGATACCAAGATGCTGGACGACGACAACTGGGCAGCCTACGGTTGGATCGGTTACGACTTTGGCGAGAACCTGAACATTTCGGTCGGCGCCAAGGAAGTCCGATTCGCCTTCGGCGCGCCGGGTTCCTGGGGCCGCATCGGCAACTGGTACAACCCGACCGACATCAGCGGTTTCATGGCGAAGGCCAGCTACCAGGCGGGCGAGAATCTCTCGTTCCGAGCCAGCGGCGAGTTCTATGAGGGCGCCGACGGCGGTCCTGGTCTGCGAACCACCGACAAGATCAACCGCGTCATGGCGGGCGTGGACTACAAGTTCAACGAGCGCTGGAGCGCCATGTTCAACTACGAGGGCGTGATGTGGGAACTGAAGTCGGCAACGTGGGCGGGCGGCAACGCCGGCGCCGAGCCGATCGAGAACTACTTCACCCTCGGCTTGGGCTACAACCTCGGCGAGAACGCCACGCTCAACGTGATGTACCAGGTGATCGACTTCGACGCCAAGGGAGCGCCCGCATTCGCGTTCCCAACCACCGGCCGAAACAAGGGCGGCGTCGCGAGCACTACGCTCAGCGTCAAGTTCTAAACCTGTCGTAACGCAGTAACCCAATCCCGGCCGGGGGAGGCTTCTCTCCTGGCCGGTTTTGTTTCTGGTTTCCTGTTGCCCCGCATTCGAATCAGCATTCCTGGCACAGCCTTTGCATCTATCCTCCTCGGCGCATCGCCAAGGAGAGAACAAGATGAAAGGACTCAAACTTGCCATCGCAGTCGGTATCGCAACAATGACCCTGAACGCCTTTGCCGGCATCCACCACGTGAGCGGTCCGGCCTTCCACATAACCAACCCGAACGATATGAAATACAGAGCCGACGCTTACGGTTCCACCAACGTCAAGTATTGGACCGAGCGCGAGAACCATCCACTGGCCAACGACCTCGTCGTTAGCATGTGGCCTCCGGTCAGTTTCCCGACCAATGTTACAAGCCACTTTGAGAACAACGACAACAAGATCGCCGCAGGCACGATGATCGATAGCTACTACCTCTATTTTGATCCGCGCAGCAGCGAGAACGCAGTCGCACGCTTCCGATTCGATATGCCCATTCTGGGACTGATCACCAACGAGCGAAACAATGCGGCTAACAACCACTTTATGCTCAGCGATTATCTGATCGACCCGGCTGTGCCTGCGGGCAACAAATCGACCTCGCATTTCAATGCTCGGGGGTTGGAGATCGGATCGAACGAGTATGTGCGATGGATCGCTGCCAACGAGATCGAGGTACATCTGCGCGCATCCAGCCCAGGCGATCAGATTCGAGTGATCACCCAAGCCGTGCCGGAGCCAGCCAGCATGACCGCGCTCGGTTTGGGCCTTGCCGGGCTGATCCGCCGGCGCCGCAAAGCATAAGACTTCTCTCTGACGCCTCCCCTCCCCACAGCGGGCCGACCGCCAATCCGGTCGGTCCGCAAACTTCATTACCGTTGGGAACTTATCTTCGCCCTTTCCGGTCTAAAAATCTGGGAGGCGCGCATTTTGCCTTCCAGCAGAAAGGCATCATCCTTTCGAGAAAAGGGGCTGGCCCTGGTCGATCGGTGCGCCAGCCCCTTGCTGATCTCTGAAAAAGAACTGGCAAAAGCGAGAAGAGTCGAAAGTGGTTGAGACTGGTGGAGCGAAGGGGATTCGAACCCCTGACCTCTTGCATGCCATGCAAGCGCTCTCCCAACTGAGCTATCGCCCCACAGAGGACGATTATACCCAATCTCCCTAGCCGCAAAGCCTGGCAACGCTGACCCTTGGCAATGGGACCGCCACAACCCGCACCGAAGACTGAGCCCTGTACGCCGCCTCTGCTCCGGCCTTCTCCGCAATCTCAGAATCAACCAACACGGCCCCTGTCTCCCTGCCCATCGCCTCTGCCAACAGCCGCAGCCGCTCAGCCCGCTCTCCAATCAAATTCACAAAGTATGGATTCATCAGCCTCCCTCCAATCCGTTATTCCATAGAGGCGGCCTCAATCTTCCTGGGGATAGTCCGCTCCGATCGACACCATCTCGCCGCCCACGCCCATCATGCGTTCGTCCGTTGGCGGCGCCTCGCTCGCATCAGGCTCCAGCGCGGCGCACGGCGTCCCAAACAGCGGCTGGGCAAAGGGCAAGTGCGTGCGCCCTCTGGCCAATATGTGGCAGTAATTGGCGCTCGGGCCGTCGTAAGGCCGTCCATGGTTCCAGGGCACCCAGCTTCTCGCATTGCAGTAATGGCTCACAAACGCCCGCCTATACCGATCCGCCGTACGATTAGGGTACGACCGATGCAGCAAATGACCGTGAAAGAAAACGACCGAGCCCGCTTCCACTGGAACAGAGACGGCGCCATACCTCTCAGATATGGCGGTCAACGAGTTTGCCTGATCGTTCAGCGAACTGACATTCTCGGCCACGGCCAGATCGTCGAACGCTTCCTGCCTGTGCAACGGCCCGCCCATCTCGTCTGGCGGATAGATTGGCTCGACGTGCGAACCGGGCGCGACCCACAAACAGCCGTTCTCTTCGTCCGCATCGTCCAAAGCGATCCATGCCCCGATCAATGTTTGCGGCAACGTTGGAATGTAATAGGCGTCCTGATGCCAGCCCTGCCCGCCGCGCCCGGGCGGATTCAAGAACAGCATAGTCTGCAGCGCCAGCACGTCCGGCCCCATCAACGCCTCCAGCACGTCCAAAACGCGGCTGTGCAACATCGCTCGTTCCGCCTCGCCCGACGCCCTGTGCAGCATATGGATTCGGGTAAACCGACTGTGCAGAGTTTCCATGTCGGCCTTCTCCGGAGGAGACGGCATGCCAGGCACCTCAATCCGACCGTGCAATAGGTCGTCGGCATAGCGCCGCAGCGCTTCATACTCGGGCACAAGTCCCGGCACGACCAGGAAGCCGTTGCGCCAATAATCCGCATATTGCGACACTTTGATACGACTTCTGCTCATTTCATCACCCACTCCAACGCTGCGGGCAAGCGATCGGCCCACGCGGTCCAATTGTGCCCGGCGCTTGCAACCGTCCTCTTTGCGTTTGTACGCTTCAAGATCGCCTCCGCAAGTTTGTCGTTAGCCGCTGTTAGGTCGCTCTCATACACTCCGTTGTCAAAGTACACCTTGATGGGCAATGGAAGCTTAAGTCTCTCTTCCAATCCCTTTTCATCGACCTGAAACGCTCCCGATTGGCACAGCGCGCGGCTGAACACCTGCGGATAATCCATTGTCAGACGCAAACTGAGCAACCCGCCCAAACTCGCGCCCACAGAAACGCATCGAGTCGGATCGATCGGCGCCTTTGCAAATAGCAACGGCATCAAATCCTCAACGATCGCCTGCATGTAACCGTCCATCCCGCGCCAATACTCCGACATCCGATCGACCGGCGGCACAAAGGCGGCGACGCACGGCGGAATCTTTCTCCGACGGATCAAATCGTCCAATAATCCATCTGCCTTAACTTTATCTATATAATCTAATCCATCGTGAAACAGCAATAACGGATATCGGCCGGCTTCCTTTGCCGGAAGATAAAGCTTAATCTCGCGACCGCCCGCTTTCCAATGAATGGGCGTCAGGGGTCTCGTTGACGCCCCGCCCATATATCGCCGCGCTCGATACCGCGGCATCTCCAGCACCGAGTTCTCGCCTCCCAAACCGTTAGAACACTTCAGCGGATTAAGGTTGTCTAAAATCAACCGTTCTCCAACATGAATCTTGTACTCTAATCGCGCGTCCGAAGCAAAACGAATCAGCGCGACTGAAACTTGCGAGTTGGGCAGCCGCCCCAGCGCCACGGTAGGCCGCCATCCGGTCCAATCGCCCGCTACGAACGCTTGCTCTGCGCCGATGTAGCTAAACAGGGCGTGATCCTTCTCGATGGGCAGTCTCTTTTGCTCGCGCAACGCTCGTTCCAAGCGATTCGAAAGCAACTTCTGCTCGTTTCTATCGCGCGATGCAGCAATATCTCGAATCAGACGAAACGGATTGTCTGCCACTTACCAGCCCTCGTTCGCCAGTTTGACCGCCTGATCCATTGTCATTTTGCCGCCCTCCGCATAGAGTCGATCAAACTCCCCGTCTCCCAATGCGCTCCTTATGCTTGCATAAATCTCGTCATAGTTGCGCACGTCCGTCTTCAATCGCAGGGCGCCCATGTCCGCCCTGCCGGCATCCGTAAACCCGAATATCTGCACCGATATTTCAGGACGACCACTAAGCGCCGCCATGAATGCCAATCCGTCTAGGCTCAGCAGCGCCCCCCACCGATCCTCCACCTGAACGCGCAGAGCGAGCGACCGACTGACATACTGTCTGGCAGCCTTTGCATCGCCCTGCTGTAATTTCAGCCATCCGATGCCGCCGCACGCCAAGCCGATCAACCACTTGGCATCCAACTTCTCTGACAGTTCAAGCCCCTCGATCAACCAAGTTTCGGCTTCTTCCAACTCGCCTGCGTTCAGCAGCACGATTCCCAGAACGTTGAGCGCCTGTGCGGTACCCATCTTATTGCCCAAGTCGCGCGACGATTTGAGCGCCTTGCGCAGGAGCGAGATCGATTTCTCCAGATCGCCCTCTTGCCATGCGACCAGGCCAAGGCCGACCAGAGCATATTGATAGTTGACCAGATCGCCCAACTCGCTCCATCGGGCAAGGCTGGACTCGAAGCCTTCTCTCGCCTTTTCGTAATCGCCCCGATACCAACTGATCAGCCCAAGGCTTGCCTCGGACTGCGCCATTCCCCAAGCATTGCCGCTCTTCTTGGAAAGTTCGAGCGTCTGTTCGTGTATCTTTTGCGAAGCCTCTAAGTCGCCCACAAAGAGCGCGTTTGCGCCGATCGAGGCGAGCGCAAACGTCATGCCCTGCTCGTCGCCCAACTGAGTGCGAATAGCGAGGCTCTCTTCCGATAGAGCCTGAGCCAAGCGATAGTCGCCCTGCTGTTGAACGAGCAACGCCAGCGAGTTGAGAGCCTTTGCGCGCAGCCATTGAGGCGCCTCCGGAACCGCATCCAGCGCTTTCTGAGTGAACTTGCGGCCGTCGTGGTACATCCCGCGGATCATCCAATAGCGCCACAACAGGCACACTAGCGTCAACGACGCTTCGCCGTCGTTTCTCAATGCCCACTCGATCGCCGAACGCAAGTTTTTATAGTCGTGATCCAGTTTAGGCAGCCACGCCGCTTGTCCAGGCCCGTCAATGTGAGCTTCGCCCCGTTCTGCCAGCCCCAGGTAATAGACCATGTGCCTGCGGCGAAGGCTGGCCATGTCGTCCGTTTCCATCAGGCGGTCTCGACTGTACTCTCTAATCGTCTCTGTAAAGGCATACCGCAGCCCGTCCGGTCCGCGCTCTTCCACGTTCACCAACGACTTATCGACCAGATTCCCCAGAAGATCGATCACGGCATACTCGTCGACCCCATCGCCCGATGCGACCTGCTCTGCGGCCTCCAAACTCCAGCCGCCTAGAAACACCGAAAGGCGTCGAAAGAAGAGGCGCTCCTCCTCGCTTAACAAACCGTAGCTCCAATCGATGGTTGCTCGCAATGTCTGCTGTCTGGGCAGCGCCGTCCGACTGCCGCCGGTCAACAGATGAAACCGGTCGTCCAACCGCTGTGCGATCTGCTCGACGCTCAATGCCCGTACTCGCACAGCGGCCAACTCGACCGCCAATGGGATGCCGTCCAACCGGCTGCAAATCTGTGCGATGGCCGGAGCCATCGAATCGCTCAGTTCCAAGCCTGGCAGGGTAATCAGCGCGCGATCCAAGAACAGCCGGGCCGATTCAAACTGCTCTAAATCCCTCAGTGCAAAGCCTTTAAAATCTTGCTGAGGAGGGAAGCTGAGCGATGGAATGCGCCAAGCCGTCTCTCCGACAATTCCAAGCGATTCGCGGCTCGTTGCCAATACTTTAAGATTAGGACAGCTCTGAAGCAATCTCTCGACTAAACCGGCAGCCGCCTCGATCACGTGCTCGCAATTGTCCAGAACAAGCAGCGTCGTGCTGCTGCCAATGTATCGAACAAGGGAATCTTCAAGGGTCAGACCGCCATCTTGGCGCAATGCCAACTCTGTTGTTATGGCGCACGCGATCTGGTCCGGATCGGTTACAGTCGATAAATCGACTACCCAAACGCCGTCTGGGAACCGCTCGATCAGCTCGGCCGCCGCCTCCAGCGCCAATCGAGTTTTGCCGGCGCCGCCCGAACCTAAGATCGTAACCAGCCGATACCGCCGTACTAGTTGATTGACTTCGTCCAATTCGCGCTCGCGGCCAATAAAGGCGTTGACCTGTTTGGGAAGATTGTTCGGGAGCGAGTCGATGGTTCGCAGGGGCGGGAACTCGCTGGGCAGGTCGGGCGCGACCACCTGGCAGATGCGCTGTGGATGGATCAGATCGCGCAATCGATGCTGGCCAAGGTCCTTCAGCGCCACGCCTTCGTTCGCCGATCCGTTCAACTGGTCGCACGCATCGGCCGACATCAGAATCTGCCCGCCGTGCCCCGCGCCCGCCAATCGCGCCGTTCGGTTGATAGTCGAACCAAAAAAGTCGTTATCCCGCTCCTCGGCAACGCCGACATGAATGCCCATGCGCACGCGAATCGATTCAGGCAGCGACCAATTTGTAGATTCTAGCCTGCTTTGCGCTTCGACCGCTGCAGCCAGAGCGTCGGAAGGACAATCGAACGCCGCACAGATCGAATCGCCGGCCGTCTTGAACACGCGACCGCCATGACTGGCGACGGCCTCGCTGATGATGGCGTTGTGCAAAAGCAGACTTTCGCTCATCTCGGCGGGGCTTGTCTCCCAAAGCCTTGAGCTTCCCTCAATGTCGGTTATCAGAAAGGCGCGCACGGTTTCGATGCCCATATTTAACCTGAAATCTCCCCCTTGGGTATTATTCGACACAATGAAAACCTTCGTAGTCGTCCTTAGCGTCGCGCTTGTGCTCTTTGCCGACGCTCAAGTTCGAACTGAATATACGGTCGATGCCTCTCAACCGGCTTCCCGCCGATTTCGCATCGAGATGCGCGTCTATGGGGCCGAGGGCGAATCGACAACGCTATCGATTCCCGCTTGGTGCCCTGGGTGGTATATCATTCAGCGATATGAGCAGGGCCTCAGCAACTTCTCTGCAAACGATGCAAACGGCGAAGCGCTTTCTGTAACACAATCCGGTCTTCGAAGTTGGCGGGTGGCCAACAAGAGCGAAACCTTCACTCTGACCTATGATGTCGCGGCGCGCGAATTGGGCTACGGCTTTTTCAAATGCTACTTGGGGCCTGCTTCTGGTTTCATCAATGGCCCGTCTGCCTTTCTCTATGTCGATGGCGGCCTAAACGCTCCCAGCGAGGTTAAGCTCCGACTGCCGCAAGATTGGGCGTCTGTAAGCGGCATGGCGCCCGGCGAGACGCCCAATAGCTACCGAGCCGTCAACTACGACGAACTGGTCGACTGCCCGATCGAAATAGGCCTCTTCCGCTTAGAAAGCTTTATTATCGACGGCGTACGCTTTGAAATGTGCGTTACCGGATCGCTGACCCCCGAACAACGGGCCGAATGGCGCCGCGAACTGGAGTTCGTATCGAAAACAGCGATGCAAATCATGGGCGGCGCGCCATTCCGACGATACCTTTACATCATCCATGCGATCGGGCCCGCCGACTTTGCCAATTTCTACGGCGGGCTGGAGCACATGAACAGCACGGTTCTCAACTTTTCGGTCGGCCACTCGATTGCCGGATTGGCCGCTCACGAACTGTTTCACGCTTGGAACGTCAAGCGAATCCGTCCTAAGGTCCTCGGTCCTTTCGACTATTCTAAAGAGGTTCGCACCGAGAATCTCTGGTTTGCCGAGGGCGTTACAGAGTATTATGCCCGCCTCATATTGAGCCGGTCAGGATTGGAAACGGAGGAGCAGTTCTTGAGCGGCCTCGCGGCCGACATCGCCGAGCTTCAGAACAACCGCGCCCGCTCTCGCGTAACCCTCGCTGACAGCAGTCTCAAAGTCTGGGAGACCGGCGACAGCTCCGGTTTCGGCGGCCTCAACTACTATAACAAGGGCATGATCGTCGGCTTTCTGATGGACGTCAAACTCCGCACCCTCTCGGACAACAAGAAGAGCTTAGACGACGTCATGAAGCTGCTGATGCAGAGGCACAATCCGCCTAAACCAGGCTATGACGAAGACGGCATCTTGAAGGCTTACTCCGAAATTGCCGGACAGGACATGGCCTCCTTTTACAACAAACTGATTCGCTCGACGGACGAACTCCCTTACGACGAAGTTCTTAAACCGTTCGGACTTGAGTTAGTCCGCTCCGGAAGAGCCTATCAGCTCAAGCGCATGGCCGACCTGAACGAGCGACAGAGCCTGCACATCGTTGATTGGGCCAAGAACGCCAACGCCCGCCCGGACGACCGATGAAACGAAAAAGACGCATCGGCGCAATCCTTGCCATTCTCGTCTTGCTGATCCTGGCGCGATTTGGGCTCGAAGCCACGATCGGGAAGCCGGAGGACCCGCAAGCCTCTATTCGGGAGGTATTCGCCGAAGCAAAAACAGCCATCGAAGCCAGAAATACGGCCGACTTCATGCAGATCGTCTCGGACGACTTCAACTACGAAGGCGTTACTAAGAACGAACTTCAGCGCAACCTGCGTCGCTTCTTCATGGTTGCCAAGGAGATCAAAGCGACCTATCAAGAACCGGCGATCTATGTAACCGGCGCGACGGCTCAAGTTACGACCGGATTTGAAGTAACGTGGATCGGGGGCGCGGCTGAAAACCTGAAAGTCGATCCGGTTCAAATCTACTTTCGCAAGAAGCCCAGTCGCATCCTTTATATCATCCCCGACGACAAGTGGCAAGTGGTCGGCATCGAGGGGCTGTTGCCGACGAGGATGCCCGGATTTTAATCGAATGCAGGACGACGGCCATCTAAGGCGAAACAGAATGCTCGGAGGGGCGTCTACCGTATGATGATTCGATCGATATCCTTGCTTGTCGCGTGCCTCGTCTTGTTGGGTTCGCACGGTTGCGGCGGAGGCGGCGGCATCGTGCTCGGGACCCTCGCGATCAGCTCCAACCCATCCGGCATACAGATATTCCTGGACGGCGCCGACACGGGGCAACAGACCCCCGCCACTATCAACAATGTGTCGGTCGGTCCTCACACCATCCGACTGATCATGACCGGCGGCGCCCAGACTCGCAGCGCCACGATCCCCATTAACGTGGTCGCCGGCAACAACACCGTCAGCTTCGACTTTACCGGCACAGGCTCGATTACGGTCAACGTCCCCGCGGCGCTCAAGGCGGGCGAGACCTTCACCGTCAACGCCATGCGAGACGGAGCCGTCATCAAGACGGCTACGGGCAACGTGGTGGGCGGCTCTGTCTCGGTAACCTTGACCGACATGGAGCCGGGCGACGTGCTGTTGGACATGGGCATGATGGGAACCTCGCCCGATGCAGGCGTCGGTCCGGTGATTATCGGCTTCAGCAGCGCGCAGACGGCCGTCGTCAGCGGTCAAACGCGCACGATCGCCGCAACGATGACCTCGGCCATCGCACAAATCTTGCTGAGCGCCGGTTCGGTTACCGTTTTCGTCGGCGAGAACCGGACTGTAACGGCCCGCGCGGTCAACGGAGCCGGTCAAACGGTGCCGATCAACGGCACGTTTGTCTGGGTTTCGGGAAACACCGGTATTGCAACCGTCAACGGATCGGGCGTTGTCTCTGGCGTTGCAAAAGGCAGCACCACCGCGACCGTGTTAGAGACAGAATCGAATGTCTCCAGCGCGGCTGCCGTAGAGGTCATCGACTTTCCGCCGCCTCCGCCGTAATAAGATCAAAACGGTCGCCCGGTCGCGCTCGATAGCCGTTGGCAAAGCTTTGAGCGCTCATCTTTGACTTCCCTTCAGGCTGGAGCTCGTCTATCCACAACGCCCCCTGGCCGCAAGCAATCAACAATCCCTGCTCGCCAACGGCCAAAACCTCTCCCGGTGCGCCGTTCCCTTCTGCAGGGGCGCTTTTAAGCGCCTTAACGCGCCTGCCTTTCCATACAGCAAACGCCCTTGGCCACAACGCCCGTCGCCGATCGTGGCACTGCCTGGCCGTCTCGTCCCAACGAAGGCCAAAATCCTCCCCGACGATCTTGGGCGCGAACGTCGCCGCCGAATGGTCCTGCGGCGCTGCGTCTAGGCGCCCCTCCAAAATCGCCTCGAGATGCTGGGCAATCATCTCTGCAGCCATCTCCGAAAGCCGCGTCTCTAACTCGCGCCCCGTCTCCATCAAGCCGATCGGAGTCTTTTCGATCGCGTACACGTCCCCGGCGTCCATCTCCAGAACCATTCTCATCAACGATACGCCCGTCTCGCTCTCGCCAGCCATGATCGCGCGCTGGATGGGTGCGGCGCCCCGATATTTGGGCAAGATCGACCCGTGCAGATTGAGACAGAGCGCAATGTCAAGCATTGCTTGAGGCAGAATTTGGCCATACGCCGCGACTACCATTGCGGCAGGCGCCAAAGACCTCAAACGCTCGACGAACTCCGGGTCTTTGCATCGTCGCGGCGCTTCGATCGCAAGCCCAGCAGCCGCCTCGTGCACGGGCGTCGGATTCATCCGCAGACCCCGGCCAGACGGCTTGGGAGGTTGCGTAACGACCAAGAGAATGGGCCAGCCCGATTCGCGCAGAACCTTGAGCGCCGGAACCGCAAACCGGCCCGAGCCGAAGAAAACGATGGGCGGTCTATCCCGCAGCAGCCTGCTCCTCGTCGCTCTCGTCGTCCGATGCGGGCGAATGCCAGTGCAACGTCTCCTGGATCGCTCGGTCGATGAACAGTACGCCGTCCAAATGATCGATTTCGTGCATCGCGACCCGCGCTTCAATGCCCTCAAACGTCAAACGCACCGGCTTGCCGCGCCGATTGAGCGCCCGCACCGTTACGATCTGGGGTCGAATCACTTCGCCATAGAACGCCGGGATGCTGAGGCAGCCCTCCTCTGCCTGCTGGCTTCCCTCTCGCTCCAGCGCTTGTGGATTGATCAATGCGCGAGGCTCCCTGTCCGAAGGAGCGACAATGATAACGCGCAAGCCCACTCCCAGCTGAGGCGCAGCCAGGCCAATGCCCCGCGCCTCGTCCATCCGCTCTATCATCCGGTCGATCAACTCGTTGATCTCGGGCGTGATGCGCTGCACAGGCTTCGCCTTCCGCCGCAAAACAGGGTTGGGAAATTTGACAATGCCCCCCGGCCGTTCCCTGTAAAGCGGCTCGAACTCTTTTGGCACATCTAGCACGAACTCAGTCTCCATCGCCCTGATTCTACCTAAACCGCGCTTCCCCGCTCTTCAAAACATTGCAAGATTACCGGCTATCTTCCGATAATCAAGCCTGGGAACGGAGGCAAGTTGAGCGAGATACTGTCCCAGGCCGATATCGAGGCGCTGTTGGCGCAACTCTCTACGTCCGAGTCGAGCGATTCGGACGAAGCGAGCGACGACCCGCTTGCACAACTGCGCAAGCGCACGTCGTACGAGCCCTACGACTTTCGACGCCCCGATAAGTTCTCGCGAGAGCACTTGCGCACGCTCCAAATGGTGCACGAGACATTTGCCCGATTGGCCGGCACAAACCTGTCCGCCTACCTAAGATCGCCCATTCAACTGGAAGTGGTCGAACTGATGCAAACGCCGTTCGAGGAGTATTTGCGCTCGCTCAACCAATCGGCGTTTGTAACGTTCACGATGCCTCCGTTGGCCGGGCAGTGCGTGTTCGAGATGGAGTTCTCGCTGCTGTTTACACTGGTCGACAGGCTGTTGGGCGGACCGGGCAAAGCGATGCACAGAACAACCCTGACAGACGTCGAACGACCGCTCGTGATAGGGCTGGCAGAGAGAATCTTGATCGCGCTAAGAGGCGCATGGGAAGGCATTATGACGCTGGAGCCGATGGCCGAAGGTCTCGAAACAAGCCCGCAATTCGTACAAATCGCGCCCCCCGGCGACGTTGTGCTAACAATCCTTATGGAGGCGCGCGTCGGCGAGCAGTGCGGCGCCTGCAGCGTCTGCATACCGCACATGGTTATCAAGCCGGTTACGGCCAAACTCAGCTCGCAAAAGTGGAACGCCACATCTGGTCGACGAAGTTCTGCCCAAACCCGTGCGGCGCTGACCGCTCAGTTAAACGAGGTCAAAACCCGATGCAGCGTGACCTTGGGCCAGTGCAAACTGAAGGTCAGCGAGGTGCTCAATCTGAGCCCTGGAGACGTTCTTGCGCTTCAAACACCGGTCAATGGACTGGCCGATATGTACGTGGCCGGAAGGCTCAAGTTTCGCGGACGGCCAGCAACCCGCAACAAGAAACTGGCCATATCCCTGATCGAGGCAATCGATGAAGAGTAATCTATGAGCACAAATCCTGAAGAACAAACAACGGCCTTCATGGAGTTTCAAAGCCAGCTCTGGCCGGAGATCGCCGATGCGCTCTCAGGCCAAACCGGCGTCGAAGTCGCCATCCCAACGCCGACCGTAGCCTTGGTCAGCTCCGAAGAGCTGGCCAGCCGCATCTCCAGCCAAGCGCCCTACCTAAGAACGACCTTGGCTGAGAACCCAGACGAATCGCACCTCTTCCTGCTTCAGGGCGACGGGCCGCCCACCGAGAACGTCCTGAACCTAATGGAGGCGCTCGTCGGCGTACGGCCAAAAGAAATAGGCGAAGAAGAAACCGGCAATATCGGCAAGTTCTTTGAAGGCTTCATGGCCGCCTTCTTTGCCTCGCTTGCAGAAAACTCGAATGTCGCCCCGGCGCCGGGACCGAAAGACATCGGTCTGGACAATTGCGCAGCGCCCGTCGATCTCCTGGCATCCGACGATGTCTACTGGGTGGAAATCCGTCTGCAATACGGCAAGCAGCCCATTACCGCTCAACTCGTCTGGGTCATCTCGACCTCGACCGCCCATCGCCTCATGGCAATGCCAGGCGAAAACAGCATCGACTTAACCGAAGAACTCCAACAGAATGCCTCGCAAACTACAGTATCCAAGAGCTTTGATTCCAATATCGACCTGCTCCTTGACATCCCGCTCGAAGTAACGGTGGAACTGGGCCAGGTCGAGATGGTCATCAAAGACATCCTCGACCTCGGACCCGGCTCAGTAGTCGAACTGATGAGCTCTGCCGGAGAGCCGGTCGAAGTCAAAGTCAACGGGCGCCTGATCGCCCGCGGCGAAGTCGTCGTCGTAGACGACAACTTTGGCGTCCGAATAGTCGAAGTAGCCAGCAAAGCCGAGCGGATCGAGCGCATGGGGGCGTGATGCGAATCCTCGTTGCAACCCTGCTCTCGCTTTGCTTCGCCCTCGCCCAAGAACTTGAGCCGGGAGCGATGGGCACTCGGTCGGGCGGCCCTCTGGCAACGCAAACCCAGGCCGCTACGCCCGTCGGAGCAAGCAACGCCGCACAGATGCTGGCAGCGCTTGCTCTGGTTGCGCTTGCTTTACGATACGGGCTACCCTTGGCCATGCGCTGGGCGGGTCGGTCGGGCAGCGGCTCTCAGTTGGACGGCGAAATCCGCATCATCGAAACGCGCGCCGTACCGAACGGCTCCCTCAGCCTCATCCGCGTTCGAGGCCGACTAATGCTCATTGCCTCCAACGCACAATCGGTCCAGCTTCTAACGGTTCTTGAAGAACATCCAGAACCCCTGCCATCCGACAATGCCTTCGAACAAGCGCTGATTCGCTCCGTAAAGGACGACGAGCGAGCCGCGCTGCAGGACAAGATTCGCGCTGCCACGGAAAGGCTACGATCGATGGCAGGTGAGCGCGATTGAAGCGGCTGATAGCCTGCATCCTCTTCCTCGCCGCCGCGACCGCATTAGCCCAGACGCCCATTCCGCGCGTCTCCATCGGCGTCGATTCGGCGCAAAACCCGCAAGACGTTGCGCTGACGCTGCAGATCGTGGCGTTTATGACGCTGCTCAGCCTCGCACCCTCGCTCCTTATGATGATGACCGGCTTCACACGCATCGTCATCGTCCTCTCCTTCTTGCGCACGGCCATCGGCAGCCCCACGACGCCCCCAAACCCCGTGCTGATCGGCCTGAGCCTATTCCTAACCTTCTACGTGATGGCGCCCACGCTGGACGACGTGAACAAGAACGCCCTGCAACCCTACATGAACAAGGAAATCACGTTCCAAGTCGCGCTGGAAAGGGCTCAAGCGCCCGTGCGCGACTTTATGCTGCGCCAAACCTATACGCAGGACTTGAACCTCTTTATATCAATGCAGGGCAAACCGCCGCCCGAAAAGCCCGAGGATCTCTCGCTGTTGACCCTCATTCCCGCATTCATCGTCAGCGAGCTCAAAACTGCCTTCCTGATCGGCTTCTACATCTACATCCCGTTTCTCATCATCGACCTCGTCGTGGCCAGCGTCCTGTTAGGAATGGGCATGATGATGCTGCCGCCAATGGTCGTCTCGCTCCCGGCCAAACTCCTCGTATTCACGCTCGCCAACGGCTGGTCGACCTTGGCTCAGGCGCTGGTTTCCGGCTTTAGATAGGACAAGAAAAATGAACCAAACCGAAATCCTCGAGTTAGGCCGTCAAGCCATGATGATCGCGCTGCAAACCTGTATGCCGATCCTACTCTTTGGCCTGGTGGCCGGCGTGCTCGTCTCTGTGTTTCAGGCCGTTACCCAGATCCAAGAGATGACGCTCACGTATATCCCTAAACTGCTGGCGGGCGCCCTTGCCCTGGTTCTGTTCGGCGGCTGGATGCTCAATCAATTGGTCGATTTCACCTCCCGCACGCTGGGCGGCATCCCGCCGAGATAGCGCATGGACCTTGATGCTCAATGGATCTGGACGTTCTTGCTGCTCTTTGCTCGAGCATCGGCGCTGGCGGCTGTCGCTCCGATCTTTGGCAGCAAGGGCGTGCCGGCGCCCATTCGCCTGGGTCTCGCGCTCGCGCTGAGCCTCGGACTGACGCCCATGCTGCGCGAGACCGTCGGCCCCCACCCGGACAATCTCATAGCGATTGGCGCAGGCGTAGTTCAAAGCGCTCTGGTCGGCATCGCGCTGGGATACACTGCGACGCTGATCATCTCTGCCGCCGAGATGGCCGGTCAATGGCTCGATACCCAAATCGGTTTCGGAATGATCCACCAAATCAACCCCTTCACCAACTTCCCATCCAGCCTGCTCGCGCAATTTCACTACCTGCTGGCGCTGACGATCTTTGCTATTTCCGATGGGCACCATATCTTGATGGCCGGGCTTGTGCGCAGCTTTGAGTTCGGATCGGCGCCTACTGCAACCGCGCTCGCCCACGGCGCCATGTCGGGCGCGGCAACCCTGCTGACCCAAGCCATCATGCTAGCCGCACAGATCGCTGCGCCTGCCATCGGCGCCCTCTTCATCACGGACGCCGCCATGGCCGCCGTCTCTCGCGCAGTTCCCCAAATCCCTGTCTGGATCGTCGGTATGCCGGCCAAAATCCTGATCGGTATCTCCGCGGTCGCAGTCGCTTTGCCCGCGCTCTTGTGGGGCAGCCAGCGCATCATCGCCCTAATTGCCGAGTCGCTGGCAGGCCTGGCGCGACTACTGTAAACCATGAGCGGAGACGACCGAACCGAACAGGCGACTCCTAAGAAGCGCCAGGACGCCCGACAGAAGGGGCAAACCGCTCGGTCGCCCGAGGTCTCCAGCGCGGCGCTCTTTCTTGCCTTTGCGCTCACGCTGCCTTTGCTGACCAGTTGGAGCGGCGGCCGTCTGATCGATACGATGAAACAGGGAGTCGTCGCTGCAGGCGAAATGCGCTTCTCTGCCGATATGGCCATTGGTGGAATGCTGGCCGCCGTGCCGATCCTCGCGCTCTCGGCTTTTATCGCTGTGGTCGCCAACATGCTCCAGGTCGGCATTGCCGCCAGCCCCAAAGCCCTGATGCCCAATCTTGACCGCATCAACCCGGTCAACGGCTTCAAGCGGCTGCTCTCCGTTCGGTCGGCGTTCGAAATTCTCAAAGCTCTCTTCAAATTCCTGCTTATATCCTACGTGGCCTATCGCGCCGCTTTGGGCAGCAGCGAGCAGTGGTTGTCGGCCTCGCGCTTGCCTTTTGCGCAGGCGGTCGGCCTTATCGGTCAAGCCGCTCACGCCATGCTGGTCAAAATCGGCTTTGCCTGGCTCGCGCTCGCATTGGCCGACTATCTGTTCCAGCGCTGGCAGTTCGAAAAGAGCATCAAGATGACCAAGCACGAGGTGAAGGAGGAGTACAAGCAGAGCGAGGGCGACCCGCACATGCGGGGCATGATCAAGCAGAAAATGACCAAGTTGGCGATGCGCCGCATGATTCAGGATGTGCGCCGCGCCGACGCGCTGGTAACCAACCCGACGACCTTTGCCGTGGCTCTGCGATACGATTCGGCATCGATGCGCGCTCCTAAAGTGATCGCTAAGGGAAAGGGGCCGCTGGCAGCCCGAATCCGCGCTGAGGCGGAACTCCATCGCGTGCCGATAATAGCCAATCCGCCTTTAGCCCGCAGCCTCTACGCCGGAGCCGAAGTCGGCGACGAGATTCCGGTCAATCTCTACGAGGCCGTCGCCGAAGTCCTGGCGTACGTCTATCGGCTTCGCCATAGAGCGTAACGCCCCTCGCAAGAATGTTCCCTGAACAGGTCGCCGTGCTCAGGGTTCGATTCGTACTCGATTTTGTGCTACATTTCCGATGATTCCCGTTCGCGCACAAGCGCGGCGCGTAACTTGGCCCTCTCACACCATCTCGACCAGCATCTCGCCGCCGTTCAATATGGTCGCGCGCCAGCCCGGCTCGATCAGTGTCGTTGAGTCGTGCTGAACGACCAGCGCCGGGCCCAATAACTCTTGCCGAAAGTCAGACCGAGGAACTACAGGCAGCCGCATCCGAACCCCATCTAGCCATGCGTGTATCTCCCCGCTTGCATATCGCACTGGCGCTACGGGTATGGTCGTCGCAGCTGTAGCAGGCTTCACCGTCCACCGAACGCGGCGATTGACCGCCTGAATCGGCTTGCTTTCGTCCGCAAAGCCGTACAACTGCCGATGCCGCTCATGAAACGACCTCTCGGCGCCGTTCTCGGGAACCGTGATCTCGTACGACTGCCCTACATAGCGCAGATCGAGGAATCGCTCTTCGACAGCCTTTGGATCGATGTCGCCTGGTCGCTCGGGCCGCCGGTCTTGGTGCAAGATGTTCGCCGTCTCTTCGTGCGCAACGTCTGCAAGCAGCAATCCCCAAGCCGAAAGCAGACCGGGAGCGGTGGGGACCAAAAAGCGCTTCATGCCGAGCCGCTCGCACAGAGCGCACGCATGAAGCCCGCCGCCCCCGCCAAACGGCAATAGCGAAAACTCCGCCGGATCGTATCCTTTGGCCGCCGAGACCCACCGCAGCGCCCTCGCCATCTTCTCTCGCGCCAACTCGACGATAGCCTGCGCAGATTCTGAAACGCTCAATCCCAGCCCGCGCGCAATGCCGCCGATTGCGTCGCTTGCTGCTAAAATGTCCAACTTTGCACCTTGATACCCGAACAAATCGGGCAATATCCAACCCAGCACGAGGCATGCGTCCGTTACGGTCGGCGGGCCGCCATTGCCATAGCAGGCCGGGCCAGGCTCGGTGCCCGCGCTCTCGGGCCCAACGCGAAGCGCCCCTCCCGGATCCAATCGCGCGATCGATCCTCCGCCCGCCCCAATCGTCTCGATATCGATCCTTGGCAGGCGAAACGGCAGCCCGTCGATCTCCCCTGAATACGACCGACCATAGTCCCCATCGATGAGAGAAACGTCGGTCGAGGTGCCGCCCATATCCAAGGTCAGCAACTTCTCAAAACCGCATGACTGCCCGACGGCGCGCGCTCCGACAACGCCCGCCGCCGGGCCCGACAACAGCGTCAACGCAGGCAGTCTCGCCGCCCGTTCCGCCGACATCAAGCCGCCGTCCGAACGCATTATCAAGACCCGGGACCCACTTAGCGAACTGAGGTAGGGCCGCATCATTGGTCCCACGTAGGCGTTCAAGACCGTGGTCGATGCCCGCTCATACTCGCGATACTCGGGCGAGACATCGATCGACAGAGACGCATAGAAGCGATCGCCCAGTATCTGCCCGGCCAATCGCTCCAGCCTGGGATCGAACGGCGAGTTGATAAAGCAGACCGCGACCGACTCGACGCCCTGATCCGCCCATTTTCGAGCGGCCTTTTCCAGTCCGGCTATCCCATCGAACGCCGTAAGAGCGCGCTGCTCTATTCGCTCTTCTGCTTCGAAAACTAAATCGGTTGGTATCAAGCAAGGCGGTCCCTCGGCGCGCAGGTCATAAATGCGCCGCCTCGTCTGCCGTCCGATCCTTAGCAGGTCGCCAAACCCTTTCGTGGTTACAAAGGCCGTCTTTGCGCCCTTTTGTTGTAGAACAGCGTTCGTAGCGACCGTGGTGCCGTGCAGAAGTTCATACGGCATGTCGACTCCAGACAGCCGAACGCCTTCTGCAACCGCCTGGGCGGGATTCGACGGCGTAGAAGGCGTCTTGAGCAGCCGAACTTCATCCCCATCGACGGCCACAATGTCCGTAAAGGTGCCGCCGGTATCGACCCCCAGTCTCTTCATCGAACAGATTATGAACCCCGCGCGCCTGCCGGTTCGTCAAAACAGTGGCACAAATCAATCCGTGAGGGAGAACCATGAAGATTGCGCTTGCCATTGCGATAGCATTCGCTTCCTACGTTGCGGCCGCCCAAGGCCTGCTGATCGAGACCGACGAGATCCCACAACGAGACCACCAAGGCTATACTATTCGAGAGCATCACGTTCGGATAGCCATCAAGGACGGCACGGCCGAGACCACCGTCGAGCAGCTGTTCCAGAACAACGGCCCGCGCCCGATCATGGCTGATTATATGTTCCCGCTGCCAGACGGCGCGGCGGTCAGCAACTTCTCAATGTCGTTCGGCGATCGCAAGATCGAAGCCAAGCTGCTGAACGCCGCCGAAGCCAGGCGCATTTTCGAGAGCATCGTCCGCCGCCGACAAGACCCCGCTCTGTTGGAGTTTGCCGGTCGATCGGTGCTCCGCGCCCGAGTTTTTCCCATCCCCGCGGGCGAATCCCGGAGAATCACCGTTACCTATTCGCAGACATTGCGCCGCGATGCGGGCATCGATGTCTTCGATCTCGCGCTGCGCCCTCTGCGCGGCGTCCAGAAGCCCATCGAAAGCCTCACCATCGATGCCGATGTGCGCACCACCAACCCGATCACAACGGTTTACTGCCCTTCTCACGCAGAAGCAATCGTCAGGCGCACATCAGATTATGCAGCGACCGTAACGCTGCGCGCAAGCCAGACGCTCCCAGAGCGAGACTTTCAACTTTACATCGGCTCATCTGCCAAAGCATTTGACGCGCGCGTCATCCAACATCGCGATCGAGGCGACGGCTACTTTTTACTGCTCTTGGGCGCAGGCAAGCAAGCCCCGACCGATGCTATGCCCAAACAGGTGATGTTTGTGCTGGACCGTACCGGCAGCATGAGCGGCGAGAAGCTCCGCCAGGCCAAACAAGCCTTTAAGTACTGCCTAGAATCGCTCCGCGAGAGAGACCGCTTCAACCTTATCTACTTTAACGAGCAACCGACCGTGGTCTTCGAGAGCCTCGTCGCGGCGAACTCGGACAACGTGCGGCGCGCGATCGAGGAAGTGGATAAGTTGGATGCCCGAGGCGGCACCAACATTCACGATTCTCTCTCCACCGCGTTCGAACGCTTTCCGATCGACCGAATGCGCGCGTTCCGTGCTGTCGTCTTCCTCACCGATGGTTTGCCGACGGTCGGCGAAACTGCAATAACCAAGATCCTCGACCGTGTCCGCTCGCTCAATCAAAGCAAGGTCGTTCGCCTCTTTTGCTTTGGCGTTGGATACGACGTGAACGTGCCCCTGCTGGACAAGCTGGCCGAGCAGAACGGCGGCACGACCGAGTATGTTCGCCCGGACGAGAACATCGAATCCAAGTTAGGCGAGTTTAGCGATCGAATTCAAGCCCCTGCGCTTATGGGGGTCGAGCTTCGCGGCGAGGGCATGTACGATGTCTATCCCCCGCTTCCGGTCGATCTCTTCCATGGCCAACAGCTCGTCCTAGCGGGCCGATACCGCACGACCGGACGACTAACCATCGAAGGTCAGTCCTCCGAAGGTCGCGTTGCGCTGACTGTCGATCTCCGATCAGATGCGACTGGAGGCGACTATGCGCCTCGGCTCTGGGCGATGCGAAAAGTGGGCTACTTGATGGACGAGTGGCGACTGAACAAGAATCCAGAAGTGGAGGCCGAGATCTTGCGCCTCGCCAAGGAGCACGGGATCGTAACGCCCTTCACCTCCTTCCTGATCGATGACGACATGATCGCGTGGGACGGCAGGGCGCCTCGAGAAGACGTCAAACTCAGGTTTAGATCGACCAACGAGGCGGCCCAACGAGACGACGGCGAAGGGTCCGTGCGCGCATCCCAAAACGCCTATGGCCTGAAGGGCGCCGGCGGAGGCGGAAGCGTCCAGCAAAAGATCGCAGCCGGCGAATCGGTAACACACTACAACGAGCAGCTCGGCTACGATGCGCCTGCAACTTTGGCAGACAAGGCGCAGGCCAAGATGCGCAATGTAGGCGGCAAGACTTTCTATCTGCAGAACGATGTCTGGACCGACAGCCAGCTGGACAACGGCGCTAAGACCATCGTCATCCAGCCCTTTAGCCAGGCGCACTTCGACCTGATAGAAAGACGACCCTCCTTGCGCCAATACGCGACGGTGGGCGACAAGGCGATCATTCAGCTGCCCAAGGCTGCCGTCAAGTTCGACCGCAACGGCAAAACGAAGCTCTCTGCCGAAGAGTGGAAGCTGATCGGCGAAGAGCCAAAAGACGGCAAAAAAGCAGGCGAGTCGACCGCTCTGAGCCTCGGCTGGGCCTCCCTGCCCCTCGCTCTGTTAGGCTTGCTCGTCTACGCCGTCAAAAAGAGATAGAGAATCTCGACCCTTAGGACTTCGGGCTGACTTCTTTAGCCTGAAGTCCCTTGGGGCCGTTCGTCGCCTCAAACTCGACTTCTTGCCCTTCGTGCAACGACTTGTGTCCTGCACCGACGATCGCAGAATAATGGACGAAGACCTCTTGTCCGTCATCGGCCACGATAAAGCCAAAGCCTTTTGCATCGTTAAACCACTTAACGCGTCCGGTTTGCATCTTTTCCTCCTGCCTTAGGCGCCCCAATTTCGCCCGGCGCCTTTTTAGTCAAGAGTTATTTCGGTCAATTTGACCGCAATTCCTGCAGGATGAATAAAAAATAAGTGTTATCACGTAACTAATTGGGATCCGTGTCGATCAGTAGCCCGGCTCGCTCGCCGCCGGCCATATTGGGAATCCGAACCTCCAATCCCTGTTCGGTAGCCTTACAGGCTAATTTCGTCGTCTGAACGTCCCGAAGGTCGATCCAGTCCGCCTGCATGTCTGGATACCACTCTGGCCGTGCAAATCGGTGCAGCGTCAGACAGATCGAACCGGCCGGCCGGTCGTCGCCCCCATTCTCGATAGCAAACAGGTGAAACCGATTCTGCTTCAAATGTCGCAACTTGAGGCCATCGGCGTTCAAAGCCATCGGACGATGCCCAGCCTCGTTCAACTGCCCGATCAATCTTGCCCTATCCAATGCGTGGCCAAAGGGATACTCCGTCAACGCCTCCCAGCCATCCTCCATCGGCGCCAAAACGGTAAACGGAATGCCCAGCTCGCACTCCTTTTGCAGGCACCGCGCTAGTAGATCGCGCAACGGCTCCGACCGCCCATAGCCTTCCGGCACGACGATCGTCTCAAAAATCTGCCCCTCCGCCATCAAGTGGCCGCAGGGCCGCGCAAACCCCTTTTCCAAAACAAACTCCTCCTCCACCTCGTCAAACGAGTAGAGCGCTATTGCCATCGCGTCGGCAATAGCCTCAAAATCGCCTCCGCGAATCAACCCCAAACGACTGGCTGAATGCCCGCAACCCAAGAGCGCTTCCCATCGCTCTTCTACTAGACTCAGCGCTCGCAACGCCTCCCAGTCAACCATCGGTGCAGATCTTCTCGACCGCTTCGAGCGAAAACGAACCTGCAAAGACGCTTAATCGATCTAAGAGCAGCTTCTCCTGATCGCTCAGCAAGTTGTAGCTCCATTCGATCGTGGCGCGCAGCGTCTGTTGTCTGGGCAATGCCGTCCGACTGCCTCCGGTCAAGATGCGGAACGCGTCGTCCAATCGGGACGCTATCTGCTCGGGCGCCAGCGCCTTGGCCCGCGCCGCAGCCAACTCGATCGCAAGGGGGATTCCGTCCAGCCGCCGACAAATCTGCGCAATAGCCGTCGCGTTCGAAGGCGCCAGTTGAAACCCAGATTGCGAAAGAGCCACTCGATCCACGAACAACCGGACCGACTCGTTGGCCGCTATCAGTTCAAAGTCATCCAAGTCTGATTCGCTAGGCGCCGAGAGCGACGGAATGCGGTAACTCACTTCGCCCGGCAACCCGAGCGCCTCTCGGCTCGTCGCTAACAGCCGGACGTTTGGACAACTCCTTAGGATAGTCTCGCCTAGCTTGGCCACGGCCTCCAACAGATGCTCGCAGTTGTCAAAGATGAGGAGAGCCTTTTTGTCCTTCAGATAGCGCATCACGGTGTCCTGCAGGGGGCTGCCGATCTCCTCGCGCACGGACAAGGCGTTCGCCAACGACTGCACGATCAGCGATGGATCGTTCAGCGCGGCCAGTTCGACGATCCAGACGCCGTTCGTGTATTGCTCCAACAACTCTGCGCCCGCCTGCAATGCAAGCCGCGTCTTGCCGCATCCGCCCGATCCGGTCAGCGTTACCAGTCGAGTGGTCGCGAGCGATTCGACGACTTCTCCAAGCTCTTTCTCTCGACCGATAAACGTAGTTAACTGCGGCGGCAGGTTGTTGGGCAGCGCATCCATCGACGGCAAAGGCCGAAAGTCCTCTGGCAGTTTGGGATGGCAAAGTTGGAACAATTGTTCGGGATGCTGCAGGTCTCGAAGGCGATGCAAGCCCAAGTCCTTAAGGCTGGCCTCGCTGGGCAGACCATCGGTCAGAGCCTCGACCATCGTCGCGCTCAACAGCGTTTGTCCCCCCGCCGCCAAGGCCATTAGCCTCGCCACGCGATTCAGCGCAGGACCAAAATAGTCGTCTCCGCGAGGCACCGCATCGCCCATGTGCAAACCCATCCGCACGCGAAAGGGAATCTCTTGCGTCTCGTACCGAACCGTCAGCTCCAACTGAGCTGATAAGGCCGCCTGTACGCCGCACCCCGCCTTATCGAACACTGCACAAATCCCATCGCCAACGTTCTTGAAGATCTTGCCATGGTTCTCGCCAACGCACCGATCGAACAGCGCATCGTGCGCCTCTAGCGCAGTCCGCATAGCGTCGGGCATCTCCTCCCAAAGGCGCGAACTCTGTTCAATGTCGGTGAACAGAAAGACGTACATAACCTAGGATCCCATTGCCTTGACCGCTTGCTCGACTAGATCGATCGCCTGCTCCTCGGTCAATTCGGCGCCCGCTTTCAACTCGTCAGTCTGCAGTCCGGCTAGTATCTCGTCCAAGTCGTCCGAAAAGTGCTGAGAAGCAGAACGATTGGCCTGTCTGCGCTGCTCGTCTACAAATCCGATAGCCTTTGCGGCAGCCGTCTTGTCGCCTCGCTTTGATAGCAATACGCCGATCGCCTCCATGCCGTCCAGCCAAATGCTGCGGCGGGGAGACCGACGCAACAGCTCGACGCTCTTACTGGCCGTTTCGACCGCTTCGGCAGGATCGTCTTCTAAGGTCATGGTGATCAAATACGAACAGACCGACGTCATTTCGTTCACTAGATCTTTCTTCGAAAACTCGTCCCACAGCGAGCGCATTTCTGCAACCGAGTTCTCTTTGTTGCCTTCCTTCCAATGGATGTAGGCAATGTAGAGCCTTGCATGGCCGATCAGGATCGGATCGTTGATTTCCTCATAGAGCCTCTTGGCTTCCACAAAATAGGGCAACGCATCGGCATACCTTCGCTGGTTTGAATAGAGAATGCCCATATAAGAATTGGCCAGACCCATGCGCCCCGTGTTGGCCAACTGCTCGGCCAAGCCGATCGCGGCTTTCAGCTCGGTCTCAGATCGCTCATATTCGCCCAACAACAGCATCGTGTAGCCTAAGTTGAGCCGAGCGGCCAGTTCGGGCGAACGCTCCTGAAGCCGCTGAAAGATCGCCACGCATTCTTCGAAGCACTTTGCGGCCTCTTCTTCGCGGCCAAGGCCTTGCAATGCCAGCGCCAGATTGTTATTGGCCGCGGCCATTCCCCACTCGTCGTTCAGCAAGGTGCGTATTTCGAGATTCTCTTGATGGTAGGCCAGCGATCCGAGGTTGTCGCCTTCGGCAAATGCAAGGTTGCCGGCCGCATTGAGAGCGGTCGCCCGGGCATTCGTTTTTTCACTTGCTTTAGGGTGATTCAGGGCCTCGTCCGCCCTCCGGCGACCCTCTTGGAGCATACCCCGCGTGCTCCAGTAAACATCTAAGCAGCCCACCAGCGTCAATGCAGGCTCGGCGCTCTCGGTGTCGCCCATCGCCCATTCCAGAGCCGACCGGATGTTCTCGTAATCTTGATCGAACCGCGTCAGCCACTCGGCCATGCCCGCGCCGCGCATTTGTACGCGCCCCTCGGTCGCCGTCTCGCTAAAGTAGTCTCGATGCCGGTCCCGCATCGAGATCGCCTCGCCGCCCATGTTCAGCCGCTCGCGCGCATATTGGCGGACGGTCTCCAGCAAGCGATATCGCCCCCCGCCAGGCGCGTCGGGGTCAAAGGTTACAAGCGACTTGTCCACGAGCGCAGTCAAAAGGTCCAGCGCTTCCCATTCTTCGATCAATGCGTCGGCCACAAGACACTATTGTATCCCCTACAAGCCGTGGCTGTGATATTATTGCCCTTATGCGGCGATGGGAATGGGCAGCGGCGATTGGCGTTTACTTCGCGCTCAACCTCGCGGCGCCGTTCTTAAGAGCGCCGCTGGAGCATGTTTTCACAGCCTCAGTCGTGGCAACCCTGGCGTTTCTGGCCGTACAATTGGGGTTAGTCGCTGCTCTCTCTCGATTTGGCAAAGACGCCCCTGCCGGTCTTGGTTTGCTCCTGACGGGCATCCTCATGTTGGCAGGCCTTAGATTGATGGCGGAAGTCGGCTGGATTGCCTCCGATCCTCGCACTAAGGCGCCCATGTTCCCCATTCCGTCGGCCCTGGCGAACCTCTCGATGACGCTTGCTGCCGTCGGGTTGGGACGGCTCGTTTCTCTGATCATTCGCGAGCCGGGCCTGCTGGCGCCCGTCGTGCCGCTGGCCGCCCTCATCGACGTGCTGACGGTCTATGCGCCTGGAGGATTTGTAAAGAAGGCGATAGAGAATAATCCGCAACTGACGGCGACGCTGACGGTCAAGGCTCCCCAAGTCGCGACAGAGCAGGACTTCGGCACGGTTACCGCCTTTGCACTGATCGGCGTGGCCGACCTGGTGTTCCTCTCGCTCTTTGTCGTCTGCCTCTACAAGTTTGGCTTGAAGGCCCGTCTGACCCTTTCGCTGATGTTCGTAGCCCTAATTCTTTACATGGCGGCAGTCTTGCTGGGAACGCCGCTAAGACTGCCTGCGCTAGTGCCCATGGCGGTCGTACTGCTGGCGGTCAACTGGCGGCAGCTGCGTCTGACGCGCCAAGAAGCCTGGATGAGCGTTGTGGTCTGCGCGGCGTGCGCAGGCTTGATCGCCTTTCTGTTCTGGCGATAGGCTTCAGCTAAGCGTGGAGCTACTTGGTTTGGATGCGCTTGGCCGACCTTGGAGGCATGTTCATCTCCTCGTCAGCGTCAAAAAGCCCCGGTTGATCCTTGCGTCTCAAGTCCAGCTCGCTCTCGACCGAGCCGTCTCCACGTATATGCAAAGCGACGATACCGAAGGACCGATCCATCTCCCACGCAATCAGCCGGTGGCGGTGGCATTCGCGCGGATCCTCTTCGCTGCACAGGACGGCAACTCGATGACCCTCTTCAATCAGGCTCATCAATCGAGCTAAGCCTCTTTGCACATAGTCCATCTCTAAGAATCTGTCGTAGAGAGCGTAGCCCTGATCATCATAAAGATGCTCGTCGGCCGGCCTCCCGCCTAATTCTTGGCCAAGAAAAACGTAGCGAACTCCCCGAGTTTCCAGCGCGTTGTTCAGATCATCCTTGTTGAACCACGGCGAGTATTTGGACCAGGGCGAAGAGCGCACGTCCGCGACGATCTGAATGTCGTTCTGCGCGACGAGATCGAGAAACCGCTCTATCGAGTGGTTGGAGTGGCCGATTGAGAAAAGACTGCCCAAGGTCGCGTCCATCTGCGCAAGATTCTACCTTTGCCAAAGGTTGGCTAACGTTCCCTCCCATAGTGGCGTCGATGTTGGAAAGATGTTGTTCGCTTGAAGCCAATGCACCTTTGCTGCGTCGGCGCCGCTCGCGAAGGGTCTGCCAACGCCGACCGCGATGTGCGCCTCGACGCTCGACAGGGCTTGGTTCACGGATTGAACGACATCGGCATCCAATTGCCAATCCGGAGGTCGACAGAACCGTGCATCGGTTACTCTCAATCGCCGGGGACCAAAATTGTCCGAGAAGAGCGCAAAAAGTTTATCGCCCTTATCGCTTGGCTCGATACTCAATTGTGCCCGGCGAGCCGTTAGAACGCCCAAAGAGCACAAACCGCACCCCTCGGGCAAACATCCAGTTCTTCCCCTCTCCTCAAGTTCGTCGCCGAAAATCTCCGACAACGTTGGTTTGGAAACCCTTTGCATCGCCTCAATGAATGCTTCTGGCCGAATCGAACTAACAATCGAAGTTGATTGGACTCTAAACCGGACATCTTCGATCTCAGGCGCTGCGCCTGCTTCGATTACTTCGCCCAAATCGACCAAACAACCCAGTTGGAAGATACCGGCATGGTCAACATTGAGATTAGGTCTGCATACTGGCCTAATGTGCCTTCCTGTCAACGCATATTTATCGCCCTTCTTGACAACCTCTATTCCGGCGACGCAAATATTGGGAGCGGTCATTCGCGTCAGGTGATTGACCAGGATTAACATGGCTATAGGTGGACAATTCTCAAGCCGTTCTTCCAGGAGTTCCGCAAGTATTCTAAGACTAGCCGTCGATGACACTCGTCCGCCGTTGCCTCGCTGCAAAGCAACGCAGACGGCTTCTCAAAGAACTCAGGTTGAATCTCGCTTTCGATGCGACGCGACTTCATGAGCGTAAGAAACTCGACCTCATAATCGCTCCAGCTGATCTTCTTGCTTCGGTACGACTTGAGCAGCGCTTCGGTCGGAGCAAGGATAGGAAGATGGACATATTCGACTCCCAATAGACGGTCCAAAAAGAACTTGAGGTCGTTCTGCTTCGTGAATCCAGCTAATTGAGAGGTGTTGTGAATCCGAACGTCAACAAGCCGCTCAATGCCGGTTCTCTCCAAGAGACCGAAAAAAATCTCGGCCGTCTTTCCAGTGAATCCAATAGAATAAGCGGTAGGCGCGCCCATGGTGGTACGCCTCTTCCACATCGGCGCTCTGCTTCCTTCTGCCCCGCCAGTGCACGATCGGGGCAACTGGCGTCCGAACAAAGCCGCTGTCGTGCGACTGAGAGTGTAGCCGGTAAGACAGCGCGCCCGGGAGAGATTCTTGCTCAAATCGGTGTGGAGATACCGTCTTGAAAAGTCAAGGGGGCTAGCCTCGGCTCGCCCAGTCTGGTTCGAACGGTTGTTGAGGGATCCCGATAGAACGAAAGGCGCCCCTCCCCTATATCCCCTCCCCAATCGCTCTGCGATTGGGGAGGGGACTGAAGACGGACGAGGCCTGAGACTGCGAGCCGAGGGCCTTAACCCTCCGCACCGAACGGCGGGTGCGGAGGGATCCCGATAGAACGAAAGGCGCCCCTCCCCTATACCCCCTCCCCAATCGCTCTGCGATTGGGGAGGGGGCTGAACTTGGTAGAGACACAGGCTTCGCCCATGCCCGAACGGCCTTTTCAAAAAATGTAGCACAATTTTAGGTACGAATCAGACCAAAAAACCTCTCCTTCCGAAGCCTCCACACCCGCGGGTGTGGAGGCTTCGGAGAATCTCTTTCGCTCCCCTCCCTAAACTCTGGCGAGTTTAGGGAGGGGCTCAATCGTGCGAGCTAGATCGCTGTTCGTCAATGAAACGGACTGGGAGCTCACTAAGCTGCCGGGGGCATCGAAAAGGGTTAGTCTGAACACGGCGACCTGTTCAGGGAATCGAAACGATCGAATGGCCGCGGGATATTGGGAAGCGATTCTCAATAATCCTGCACGGCCATGGGCGACTGATCTTCTGGGGCATCGAGCGCCTTCAGCATTGCCCAGGCGGTATCGAGCGATGTGATGCAGGGGATTCCTTGTTCGATCGCCGCGCGTCGCAAGAGCCAGCCTTGGGTTTGTGCCTTGCGATCTCCGCTGGGAGAATTGATAAGGGCCTGGACTCGCCGGTCGCGCAACAGGTCGATGATGTCCGGCTTCCCTTCGCCGATTTTGGGCGCTTCGGTTACGGCGACCCCGGCGCGCGCCATGGGTTTGGCGGTGCCTCGGGTCGCATAGATTCTAAAGCCGCGGTCGGAGAGCGCGCGAGCGAGGGCGATGCCTTGTTCCTTGTCGGCGTCGGCCAATGTCAGCAGCGCCGCTCCCTTGCGCGGCGGCGCCATGCCCGCGGCGGTCATCGCTTTGAAGAGCGCGGCCGGATAGGACCGGGCAACGCCCATCACTTCGCCCGTCGATTTCATTTCCGGCCCCAATACGGTGTCCACGTTCGCCAGTTTGAGCGAAGAGAAGACGGGCGCCTTCACCGCCACCAACGGCCTCTCGGGCAACAACCCCGCATGAGGCGTCAATTCGCTCAGTCGCAAGCCCAACTGGCACTGCATCGCGAGCGAGATCATGGGGATGCCGGTTACTTTGGAGAGGTAGGGCGCGGTTCGGCTGGCGCGAGGGTTGACCTCGATCACATAGGCCTGGCCGTCTTGAAGCACGAATTGGATGTTCACTATCCCGCAGGCTCGCATGGCTTTTGCGATGCGCAACGAATAATCGACTATCTGTTCCTGCTCAGCCTGTGTCAGCGTTTGGGGCGGATAGACGGTCATGCTGTCGCCCGAATGCACGCCCGCGCGTTCGATGTGCTCCATGATGCCCGGGATGAGAAAATCCTCTCCGTCGCCGATCAAATCGACCTCGGCTTCCTTGCCCTCGATGTACCGATCGACCAGCACAGGCGCCCCGGGCATTGCCATAACTGCCGCCGACCAGTAAGAACGCAGTTGATCGGGCGAGCGAACGATCTCCATCGCTCGACCGCCTAAAACGTAGGACGGCCTCACCAAGACCGGATAGCCGACGACTTCGCCCACTTCGAGCGCGTCTTCCAGCGCATGGACGGCGCGACCAGGCGGCTTCGGGACGCCCAACTCAAGCAGCAAGCGGTCAAACCGATCCCGGTCTTCGGCGATGTCAATCGCTTCGGGCGAGGTGCCTAGAATAGGCGCGGCGCCCTCCAGTTTATGCGTCAGATTGATAGCCGTTTGGCCGCCGAACTGCATCACCAGCCCGTCATTGTCGCCCAACCGCTCGTGCTCGATCAGGTTGAGCACATCCTCGGCCGCTAACGGGTCGAAGTAAAGGGCGTCGGAGGAGTCGAAGTCGGTCGAGACCGTCTCGGGATTGCTGTTGATGATGATGGAGCGACGCTTGGCCTCGCGCAATGTCTGCACTGCATGGACCGCCGAGTAGTCGAACTCGATGCCCTGCCCTATGCGAATGGGCCCCGAACCGACCACGATCGCCTTGCCTTGGGAGCGCTCTGGCGGCTCGTTGTCGGACGAGCCGGAATAGGAAGAATAGTAGTAGGGCGTCAGCGCCGCAAACTCTCCCGCACAGGTATCGACCATCTTGTAAGTCGCTCGAATGCCCCAAGAGAGCCGAGCGCGGCGCACGTCGGTTTCTGACAATCCACTAAACGAGGCCAACAGTGAATCGGGCATGTTCATCGCTTTCGCCCGTCGCACCAAGCCCTGTGTTTCTTTCGTTGCGGCATCGGGCGTCTGGATGGCCGACCGCAAAGAGGACGAGCCGCTCAACAGGAGCTGCTCCATCTCGACCAGATTGCGAATCTTGTTCAGAAACCAAGGGTCGATTCCGCTCAGGTCGCGCGCCTCTTCCACCAACATGCCTCGCCGAAAGGCCTCGGCCACAAAGAAGAGTCGCTCGTCGGTCGGTACGGTCAGCAGGTTTTCCAGTTCCATCGGGCTCAAGCGCGACGCCTTAGGGTAGCGCAGATCGTGCGTGCCCGCTTCCAAGCTTCGCACCGCCTTCATCATCGCGCCCTCAAACGTTCGGTCGATGGCCATTGCCTCTCCCGTCGCCTTCATCTGGGTGCCCAGCTGCCGGTCGCCCTCTGGAAACTTATCGAACGGGAAGCGCGGAATCTTTACGACGACGTAGTCCAATGCGGGCTCGAACGCCGCCGATGTGCCGGTGATCGGGTTGCGAAGCTCATCGAGCGAGTAACCGACGCTGATTTTGGCGGCAATGCGCGCAATCGGGTAGCCCGTGGCTTTGGACGCCAGAGCGGAGGAGCGCGAGACGCGTGGATTGACCTCGATCACATAGTAGTCTGCTCCGTAAGGATTGAGCGCGAGCTGCACGTTGCACCCGCCCTGAATCTGGAGCGCCCGAATGATCTTGAGCGAGGCTGATCGCAAAAGCTGATACTCAAAATCGGAGAGCGTTTGCGAGGGCGCGACGACGATCGAGTCTCCCGTGTGCACGCCCATCGGGTCGAGGTTTTCCATATTGCAGACGATGATCGCGTTGTCGTTCGCGTCGCGCACGACTTCGTACTCGATTTCTTTCCAGCCCAACAGGCTGCGTTCGACCAAAATCTGCCGCCTGGGAGAGAGTTGCAGCCCGCGCAGGCCGATCTCCATCAGCTCGTCCGCATCGCGCGCCACACCGCCGCCCGTGCCGCCCAGGGTGTAGGCGGGTCGGACGATGAGGGGGTAGGTCGCCTGGTCTTTCAGGATTTTCAGTTCGTTGGGGCTTTCCACGATCCAGCTTTCGGGCACCGGTTCTCCGATTTCTCGCATCAAGGCTCGAAACCGTTCGCGGTCTTCGGCAGCTTGGATCGCGCTGAGGGGCGCTCCCAGCAGGCGGACGCCGTGTTTCTGCAAGATGCCGCGGGTGGCCAGGTCGGCGGCCAGATTCAATCCCGTTTGGCCGCCTAAGTTGGGCAAGAGGCCGTCCGGCTTCTCGATTGCAATGATCTTCTCGGCGAATTCGACGGTGAGCGGTTCGATATAGACGCGGTCGGCGGTTTCGGCGTCGGTCATGATCGTGGCCGGGTTGGAATTGATGAGGACGACCTGGAGGCCTTCTTCTTTGAGGGCGCGGCAGGCTTGCGTGCCGGAGTAGTCGAACTCGGCCGCCTGTCCGATGACGATCGGGCCGGAGCCGATGAGCATGACCTTTTTCAGGTCGGGGGCTAGCATTGCGGCCCCGTATCAAAAAGGCCGACCCCGGTCGCGCGGGATCGGCCTTGGATTCGGTGTCTGGTCATTCTTGAGTCCCTTGGTCGCCTCACGGGACGACGCTTAAAGGGTAGGCCAATTATACTCGATGGGCTATGCGCCGGCCATCAGTTCGGGCAACTGAACGCTCGGCTTGATGTTGTTGAGCGCGCGGAACCAAGCCTGCTCGTCGGCATCGGTCTCGCCTGCCAGAAAGATGCGGGATAGGCTCGGTCGAGGGCCGTACAGATAGTCGCAGATCGCATCGACCGCCATCTGGGCCGACTCTAACGGTTGCATATCGGGGTTGCCCATGCTCGGGTTGGGCATCGTTACCGTTTTGAGACTGTGGGCGTCTGCCGTTCGCAGCGCCGATTGGATCGCCTCGGGATAGTCGTTCGGATGGTCGACCGCGGCCAAAATCAGCCTTCGAGACGGAACGCGCGCGCCCGGGATAAGCACAGCATCGCCTGGCTTGATCGGTGCGAGAGCCTCAATCGAACTGTTGACTCGGGCCTTGTGAAGATAGGCGCCGCACGGACGCTCATGCTTGCGGCCCCCCGGCATCAGATTCCACGCGGGCGCATTGAGGTTAGCATCGGTGAAGAGAATTACGGCATCGGTCGGCAGTTTTGCGATGTTTTTGGTCTGCGCGGTGTTAAGGGAAGTAAACCGCACCTTCAGATAGCCTAAATCCTCGACGCTCTGGCCGCTCGACGAACGTTTTGCCTGATCGGCGATCACCCATGCGCTCACGGCATCGAAGCAGACGATCTTGGCTTCCTTCAAGCCGTTTGAAGCGCCGATAGCCCCTATGATCGCGATCGCAGTCTCTTCGGTCAGCGCTCTGCGCAGGTCGCTCGTATAATCGACGAAAGCCACCGTTTGACAGCCGTTCTCTACGGCCATTCTGATCGCCGAGTCCATCGCGCGGCGCTGCAGATCGAGGCTCGTTACCCCTGCATGGTCAAAGATGTTCGTGTGGACGACCTTTTTAGCGCGCATTCGACCGGCCTGCGTCATCACGGCCTGACCGGGTTCGATGGGCGCCAGCGCGTTCAATTCGTTCTCAATGATATAGCCGCCCGAATAGTCGCGCACGGCCTTTCGAACATGCGACACCATGCGTCCGGTCTGATCGCAAGTGAGGATGAGGGCGTCGGCGGCGAGATTGGGAACGGAAGTGGGCGCAATCGCAAAGACTCGGGTCAACGTTTGGTCGATAAGGGTCGTTTGTCTGGGCTTGAGCAGGGTCAGCCAAGGATGATGCATTCCGTCCTCCTGCCGTCGAGTATACCCTGCGGGCTACGCATGGTATAATTTAAGCGAGGTTAAATCGATATGACGCTCGACCAGGTGGACATAGGCGGCAAGGCAGTCATAACGGCTGTCCATCTTGAGGGGGCCGAGCGGAGGCGCATCTTCGACCTCGGCCTCTCGATCGGTACGATCGTCGAGGCGGTGCGCCGAAGTCCGTTGGGAGATCCGGTCGCTTATCGGGTTCGCGGATCGACCATTGCCCTGCGCAAAGAGCAGGCTAGCCGCATCGAGGTAGAAATAGGATGAACGCCACGGACGCCTGCGGCTCTTGCTCGAACTGCTCGATCGCACAGCTCAAGCGACTGGGGCTGAACATCTCAGGATTCGACTACATCGTGGCGTTGGCGGGTAACCCGAATACGGGCAAGAGCACCATTTTCAACGCTCTGACGGGGATGCGCCAGCACGTGGGCAATTGGCCGGGCAAGACCGTCATGCGGGCCGAGGGAGCGTTCTCCAGCGGATCGGCCAAGTTCAAGTTGGTCGATCTTCCGGGCACCTACTCGCTTCTCTCTCAAAGCGCCGACGAGGAGATCGCGCGGGACTTCATTCTATTTGGCCGTCCGGACGTTACGGTAGTCGTGGTCGATGCGACTTGCCTTGAGCGCAACCTCAATCTTGTGCTACAGGTGTTAGAAATCACCGGTCGGGTTGTGATCGCGCTCAACTTGATGGACGAGGCAAAGCGAAACGGCATCGAAGTGGACGCCCGAGCGCTGGCCAAGGACTTGGGCGTTCCGGTCGTGCCTATGGCTGCTCGGCATGGCGTCGGCGTGCCCGAATTGGTCTCGGCGATCGATGAGGTTGCAAAAAGCGACCATCCTCCCGCGCCAAGGCGCACTGCCAAGCTTCCTGCCAACGTTGAAGCGGCCGTAGACGACTTAGCAGAGAGAATCGAACGCGAGTTTCAAGGATTGCCCAATGCGCGATGGGTGGCGCTGAGACTCTTGGAAGGCGATCCGAGCGTCGTGCGAGAAGTTAAGAACGGCACCTTGGGCGAATCGGTTCACAGCGTCTCAATGAAACAGGCGGCGGGAGGCGCATAGATGGCTGCGAGCGATTTGCTGAGAGCGGCGGAACAGCATCGGGCTCAGTTGGGCGACCGATTGCACGACGCGGTGGTCGGCGCTCTCTATCAGGAGGCTTCCAGCATCGCAGCCCGAGCGCAGAGCAAGGTTGGCGAGCGTCGAAAGATGCGTCTAGACATGGTTATAGACAACCTGCTCACCAGTCGCGTTTTCGGCTTCCCGATCATGCTTTTGATGCTGGCGGGCGTCTTTTGGCTCACTATTGCGGGGTCGAACGTGCCATCGTCCCTGTTGGGCGATTTCTTGGTCGGCACGGTCTATGGTTGGTTGCACTCGGGCGCGGCGGCGATCTCTGCGCCAACCTGGCTCACTGGCATCTTCATCGATGGCGTCTACTTGTCTATGGCCTGGGTTACCAGCGTCATGCTGCCGCCGATGGCGATCTTCTTCCCGCTCTTTACGCTGCTGGAAGACTTGGGCTATCTGCCTCGCGTAGCGTTCAACCTGGATCGCGCCTTTAAGTCTGCAGGAGCGCACGGCAAACAGGCGCTCACCATGATGATGGGCTTTGGCTGCAATGCGGCAGGCGTTACCAGCACGCGCATCATCGACAGCCCGCGCGAGAGGCTGATCGCCATTCTGACCAACAATTTCTCAATCTGCAACGGTCGCTGGCCGACGCTGATTCTGATGGCGACGATCTTTTTGGGCGCCGCGGCGCCTCCGGCCATGGCCAGTTTCGTCGCCGCCAGCGCGGTCGTTGGTATCGCCGTTTTGGGCATCTTCTTCGCGCTCGTCGTCAGCCGGGGATTGAGCCGCACGATCCTGAAGGGAGAGGTTTCGGCCTTTACATTGGAGCTTCCGCCCTATCGCCGGCCGCGCGTTTGGCAAACGCTTTACACGTCTATTATCGATCGCACGCTGATTGTTTTGTGGCGCGCGGTGGTGATGGCCGCACCGGCGGGAGCCGTGATCTGGCTGATCAGCAACCTCTCTGTCGGCGACCAATCGATCGCCTACTGGATGGTGTCGGGATTGAACCCGCTGGGCGTGCTGGTCGGGCTGAACGGCGTGATTCTGGTCGCTTACATCGTGGCCATACCGGCCAACGAGATCGTGATCCCCAGCATCTTGATGCTGACGCTGAACATGGCGCGGTCTGGCCTGGCGCAACAGGGCGTGATGATTGAATTGGAGGACTTTGAGACGCGCAAAACGTTGGTCGAGTTGGGCGGCTGGACATGGCTGACGGGTATGAATCTGATGCTTTTCAGCCTGCTGCACAACCCCTGCAGCACGACGCTGTGGACGATCTACAAGGAGACCGGCAGCAAGAAATGGACTCTGCTGTCGGCGGCGATTCCTTTGGCTCTCGGCTTTGCGGTCTGTCTGATCACAGCGACGATCGTGCGAGCCTTTGGCTGGGTATAGTTTCAAGCGTGCCATCCCAGGAAGAGTTGATCGCACAGTTCGAACTTCAGCCTCATCCCGAGGGAGGCTGGTTTCGCGAGTTTTATCGATCCGAGAGCGCAACGAGCATCTACTATCTGTTGCGAGCGGGCGAGGCGTCGTGGTTTCATCGGCTGAAGCAGGATGAGATTTGGCATCATCTGAAGGGCGATCCGGTAGAGATTGTGATGCTGAGCGAGGCAAGGCCGTTGCACAGCGTCCTTTCGGTCGGCGCTTTTGTCGTACCGGGCGGCACATGGTTCGCCGCGCGTCCGTTGGGCGAGTTTGCGCTTTGCTCCTGCACGGTCTCGCCGCCCTTTCGATACGAAGAGTGGGAGATGGCGAACGCAGTTGAACTGCAGAGCGCCTATCCTGTTTGCCAAGCCGTCATCCAGCAATTTGAAGGAATCGAATCGCTCAAAACGAAGTTATAATCTCAACCATGCTCTGGCTAGGAATTCTGCTGTGGGGTCTTATTCAGCCGCCGACTATCGAGTTTGTGCCGATGTACGGCGGATTGGGCGGCGGCGGTCCGGTCGAGATGAATCACAGCGGCTGCATCGCTCCTGCAGAGCGGATGGAAGTTCAAGCCGCTATTCGCCGTTTTCAAGCGATAAACCCGACCGTGATGGGCGCGCCGAGCAAGTACCCGATGTATCCTCAGTCGGGCAATCTGTGGGACGACCTGTTCGTCAATAACTTCACCGACATTGATTTGACTTCGGGCGAGCGCGATTACGAGTGCACGAACTTTGTCTACAACGGCCACCAAGGGCACGATTCGGACATTCGGTCGTTTATGGAGCAGGAGTTGGGCTATCCGGTTCAGGCCGTTTTGGACGGCCAGGTAGTGGCGACTCGCGACGGCGAGTTTGATCGCCAGACCTCCGCATCGGGCGCTCCGGCCAACTATGTCGTGCTTTGGCACGGCGGCGATCACTTGACCTACTATTGGCATCTGCGCCGCAATTCGGTGGCGGTGAGCGTCGGTCAAATGGTTCGCGCCGGACAGCATTTGGGAATGACGGCCAGCAGCGGCAGCAGCACCTATCCCCACTTGCATTTTGAATCTTGGAACGACAACAATTGGTTCGAGCCGTCCGCGGGCGCGTGTCGATCCGGCTCGAGCCAGTGGCAGCGACAGACTAACATACGGCGAGACATGTATTTGCGCGAGTTCGCGATGACCGACCAGCATATCGGCAACTACCCAGGCCTGCCCTGGGAGCTGCCAAGAAAGGGCACCTTTGCGCCTGGTCAGCAACCCCTCTATTGGTACATGATCGTGCACAATCTGCCAGCGTTCAGCAACTGGCGCTTTCGATTTTTTAGGCCCGACAACACGCTTCATTTTGATACGGGCACGTATGGGTTTAACAACACATCGCCTTATCGTTGGGCTTGGTTTTGGTGGTTTTGGAGCTTTTCGACGCCTTTCACGGGCCAGTGGCGGATCGATGCGGTCTTTAACGGCAATGTGGTCGCCAGCGCGCCGTTCTTTATCTCGAACGACGCGACAGCCGGGCACGGCCCGCCAGCCGAGCCGACTAGCGTCTCGCTGGATCCGCCCATAGTTCGAGCCGACCGCCCCGTGGCGCTGCGAGTCAGAATGCCCTTGATACGGCATCGAAACTACCACCCGGTTACCTATCGTTATCAATGGTTGGTGAACGATGCGGTGGTTCGAGAAGCCGAGCACGGCGCGCACTCGGACGTGCTGCCGGTCGGGAGTTTTCAACCGGGCGACGTTGTGCGAGGCGAAGTCATTGTCATGGAGAGTTTAGGGAATGGTCGGGGACCTTATGGCGCTCAGACCATTGTAGACGGCGGAGACGCGAACGGCGACGGCTGCGTGGACGACACCGACTTGGCCATTGTGCTGAGCCAATTCGGACTGGCGCATCCGCCGGCAGACTTTAACGAAGACGGTGTAGTTGACGATACCGACCTGGCCATTGTGCTGAGCGCGTTTGGCCGAGGCTGCTAAGGAGGCAGACAAATGAAGAGTTTCGTATTAGCGTTGATGGTTATGGGGATCGCATCGGCGTCTCCGATCAAGTTATTCGAGCCAGCCGGTTTCGCCAAAGCAGGGGCATTCTTCCTGACTCAGGAAGTTACGGATCACCTGTTGGTGTCTCCCAATTGGGATAGGATCGTCGGGCTGCGCGGCGGCGAGACTATTCAGATCGATGTCGCCTCTAATCGCAAGCTGATGGGGCGCGTTGCCCGCATTGACGAGCGGGGCGGCGGCAATCGCACGATCTTTGCAAGAATCGATGGAGACGAAGAGGGACAGATGCTTCTGGTTCTGGAAGCGAATTGCCTATCCGCGACGATCCAACTTCCCGATTCGCACGAACTCTTCAGCCTGCGATTCGCCGGAAATGGCCTTTATGCAATGTGCCGCCAAGATGCGATGCTGTTTCCTCCTTGCGACGAACCCATCGCAGTGCATTCCGAAAGCGGCGAGGTTGTCGACGGTTCGATCGCCTCGACCGAGAACGTAGTGATCGATGTGCTGGTCGCCTATACGCCTCAGGCGCGCGATGTGGCCGGCAGCACGAACCAGATGCTCTCGCGCATTCAGCTGATGATCGACGAATCCAATCAAGCCTACTCGGCTAGTCTGATGCCGGTGCGCCTGCGCCTGGTGCACAGAGTGGAGGCTACCGGGTATACGGAATCTTCCAACTTCAGCACAAACCTATCGCGGCTGCGCAATACCAGCGACGGGCACATGGATGACGTGCATACTCTTCGCGAGCAATACTCTGCCGACATGGTCGCGCTGATCGTCTCGGGCGGCAGCGCTTGTGGAGTGGCCTACCTGATGTCGACTCTTTCGACTGATTTCCGCACCAGCGCGTTCTCCGTCTCTGCGATTGGCTGTGCCACCGGATACTACACGTTCGGGCACGAACTTGGGCACAATCAAGGGTCGCATCACGATCGCGCGAACGCTGGCACGGCGCTCTATCCGTACTCCTATGGATGGAGGTTTTACGGAACGAACGGCACCCAGTATCGGACGATTTTGGCCTATTCTCCCGGCACGCGCATTCAGCGATTTTCGAACCCGAATGTGAACTTCCAGGGTACGCCGACAGGAATTCTGAACAGCGAGGAGAACGCTCGCTCGATCACCAATGCGGCGCCGACGGTGCGTCAGTTCTATGCGCCCAGACCTGGGGATGTTGACCGAAATGGATGCGTGGACGATCTCGACTTGGCGATGGTGCTCGACCAGTTTGGAGACAAGGCCATAACATTGGCCGATGTGGACAGCAATGGAGTGGTGGACGACCGAGACCTGGCGATCGTACTGAACAACTTCGGCTCCGGTTGCATTTAGCGGTTCGTTATGCGCCATGGATTGGCTTGGTTACTGGCGTTGGCGATGACGGGGGCGATAGGCCAACCCTCTAAGATCGTTCGGCCTTTGGTCGACGGTCTGACGATGTCGATGGGGCTGGCCTACCCCGTGCCGCGCTTTTCGTGGCAAATGGAAAGCGATGCGCGGGGCGCCCGTCAATCCGCATTCCAGGTCCAAGTCGCCACCAAGCGAGAGCTGATCGACAAGCCCGACGCTTGGGATTCCGGCAAGATGAACGGAAGTCAACCCTGGGCGGACTATGCGGGCAAACCCTTGCAGAGGGAGACGGTTTACTTTTGGCGCGCTCGGCTGTGGGACCAGAATAACGCGCCGACCGCCTGGACCGAAGTCCAGAAGTTCGAGACTTGCTTGGCCAGCGATTCTGACTGGAAAGGCGCTTGGATCGGCGGGCCGTCGGCAGGCGGCAACGGCTATCACAGCCAGTTCGCCGAAACGGACACGACCGAGAAATGGGTCGAGATCGACTTAGGCGCCGCGCGCACGGTCTCTGGCGTACGGCTCTTCCCTGCTCGGCCTTACAACTGGAGACGGGACGAACCCGGCTTTGGCTTTCCTCGCCAGTTCTCGATTCAGGTCTCCACCGATGGCGAAAACTACGCAACAGCGCTTGGCCCGATCAACGATACCGCTACTGTCGATCCTTGGGAAGGCCGGTTCGCAAGCCGCATTCAGGCTAGGTATGTGCGATTGTTAGCGCATCGCCTGCACCAACCCGCGGACAGCAAGCCTTGCCTGGCATTGGCGGAGATGGAGATTCTTGACGAGCAGCCGATCTCGACCTTGGCCAAAGCCCGCGCCTTGGACAGCGTCGAAGAGCACGGCTGGGGATTGGAGCGACTGACCGACGGCAGCCGCAAGTCGCAACCCATCGGTGCCCAGCCTCCTTTGTTGCGCCGCGAGTTTGTTTTGCCTAAAAAGCCCGTCTGGGCGCGTCTCTATGTCTCGTATCTGGGCTACGGGGAGACCTATGTCAACGGCGCCAAGTTGGGCGAGAACGTGCTGGACCCGGCATTCACCGTTTGGGAGAAACAGGCTTACTACAGCGCATACGACGCCGCGCCTTTTTTGCGAGAGGGCAAGAACGCGATCGGCATTATGCTGGCGTCCGGTTGGTGGAAGAAACATCCGCGCGCAAAACTGCAACTTAACGTGCGATACGCAGACGGAAAAAATGAATCGATTGTTTCGGATGCTGGGTGGCTTTGGAGCGAGGGACCGATTCAGTTTGCCTCTATTTACGACGGGGAACATTACAACGCTAACAATGCGATTGCCGGTTGGAGCGAGCCGGGACTGAACACCTCCGACTGGAGGCCGGTCATTACTTTTGACGAGCCTAACATTCAACTTTTGCCACAGACTTTTCCGCCGATCCGAGCTGTCGAAACTCTCAAACCGAAGTCGATCTCGCAACCCAAGGTGGGCATTTTTGTGGTCGATTTTGGACAGAACATCTCTGGCTGGACGCGGATCAAAGCCCGTGCGGCCAAAGGCGCCGAGATTACTTTCAAGCATTCAGAACTGCTCCATGCCGATGGAACTGTAAACCAGCAAAATCTTCGCGCCGCTAAGGCGACCGACGTCTATATCGCTTCTGGAGCCGACGAGGAGAGTTGGGAGCCGCGCTTCACTTATCACGGCTTTCGATATGTCCAAGTGGAAGGCTGGCCAGGCACATTGACTGCCGATCAGATTGAGGCGCGGGTCGTGCACACCGCCCTACAACCTAGATCGACCTTCGCGACGTCAAGCGTATTGATCAATAAGATTCACCAAAACTCCCTGTGGGGTTTCCGAACAAACTGGCACAGCATCCCGACCGATTGCCCTCAGCGCGACGAGCGGCAGGGTTGGATGGGCGACGCGCACATGACCGCCGATATGGGTCTGTACAACTTCGTCTCGGAAACGGCTTATCGCAAGTTCTTGCGCGATATTGCCGCTCAACAGGGCGAGGATGGCCGAGTAGCCGATACCGTGCCGTTTATTTGGGGCACCAATCCCGGCGATCCGATGTGGGCGGTCGCCTATTGCCGTCTGGCATGGGAGACCTATCGGCACACGGGCGACGAGCGCATTTTGGCCGAGCATTACGACGGTGTGAAAAACTACCTTGAGCTTCTGATTCGCGAGGCGAAGGGCGGCCTGATCTCGCGCAGCAACTATGGCGATTGGGTGGCTGTTGAGGAGACGCCGAAAGACCTCGTTTCTGCCGCCGCTTACTATTGGACGGCGGATACCGTGCGTCAGATTGCGATTGCGCTGGACCGACGAGACGATACGGCGCGCTATCAGAAGCTTTGCGCTGACATTGCCGCGCAGTTTCACGCCAAGTACTTCAACGCAGCGGCCAGGGCCTATGGCAATGGCACGCAGACGGCGAACGCGCTGCCTCTGGCGCTGGGCATCGTGCCGGCCGAGCACAAAGCCGCCGTTCTCAATTCTCTGCGCCAGGACATCCTGATCAAACGCAACGGGCACATCAGCACGGGCTTTATCGGCACGCCGTTCCTGCTGAGCGCCTTGACCGAGAACGGCATGGCGGATGTCGCATTCGAGATGGTTGCCAAAGAGGATTACCCCGGTTGGGGCTTTATGGTTAAGAACGATGCGACGACCATCTGGGAGCTTTGGAAACTGGAAACCGGCCCGGGGATGAACTCGCACAATCATCCCGCGTTTGGGCTGGTAAGCGGCTGGTTCTTTTCGACTATCCTTGGGCTTCGGCCGGCGGAGAGCGCGGCGGGCTGGGCAACCGTGCTGGCGCGGCCCCAGTTTGTATTTGGGCTAGAATGGGCAGAGGGATCGATCGAAACCGCCCGCGGCGCGGTAAGCCTGCGATGGGAACGGAAAGAAAGCGGATTTAAGGTCGAACTGACCGTACCGGCGAACAGCGAGGCCCTGTTTGAGATGCCCAAGAAGGGCAAGCGACTGACGGAGACCGGGCGGTTGGTCTGGCAAGAGGGGAAGTTCGAACAGGGCCGCGATGGAGTGTTCCCTGTCGGCGAGGATGCTCTGGTTCTTCGACTAAAGGTTCAGTCTGGCCGGTATGTGTTTGAGATTGGGGATTAGTCAGCCGACCTTATTGGCAACAGTCGTGCCCGAACACGACTCTGGTCGATCGTGAGCAAGGCGCCAGCTTTCAGTTCCGATGCAAATTGTCGTAGCGCACGCACCACAATTTCGCCAGATTGAGAAGGAAGTAAGAGCGGCAAGCGCAGTTGGACGACGCTAGGAGTTTCATGGCCGCCTATGGCCAACAGTGCGCCAAAGTCCAGATCGTGAGTTAGAATCACAGCGGCATGGCCGATTGCCCAAGTCAAAAGAGACTCATCGGGCGCAGTCAACTCGCCGATTTCGCTCCAATGGTGCGCCTCAATCCCCAAAGCCCTGAGAAAATCAATCCAGGGCTAAGATTAACGTCTACTAGAACGGTCATGTCCCGGCGATAGTCACTCCTGCCTCTTCGGTTCGCCACGCCGCATATGCCAGCGCCTCTCTTACATCCTCTTCCTCAAGATAGGGATAAGCCTCCAACACCTCTTGCCACGAAAGACCCGAAGCAAGCAAACCCAATATGGCTCCCACCGTAATCCTCATGCCTCTGATGCAAGGCTTTCCGCCCATTACGCGAGGATCTCGAGTTATTCTATTCAGACGTTCCATTTGATCTCATTATACCGATCAGCCCCCAACCGCCTTCTTCACCAATGCCGATATCTTCTTTTCCTCCGCCGCCGTAACCGCATTCAACCCAAAGGAGGTCGGCCACATCGCTCCCTCGTCCAGCATCGCCACATCGCAAAATCCAAGCGACGCATACCGAGTCTTGAACTTCGACGCGGCCTGAAAGAAGCACAGCACCTTGCCATCCTTGGAGTAGGCCGGCATTCCATACCAAAGCCTTGGCGCGAGAGCAGGCGCGACCTTTCTTATAATTGCGTGAAGCCGCTCACCAATCGTCCTATCCGGCTCCGGCATCGCCGCTATTTTGGCCAGCACGTCCGCCTCTGCGTCGCCCTTCTTCCCTTTGCGCGCCTCGGCCTTCAGTTCCTCTGCGCGCTCCTTCATCGCTGCTTTTTCTTCTTCGGTGAATCCCTTCGACTTTTTCGCGCTCATGCCTGATTCTATCATGTTTGGATATGCTAAACTCGATTCATGTCCATTATCGAACTGCCTTTGCCTCAAGAGATCGTGGCTTCGTTGCCCGGGGCCGCAAACGACGGCGCCGGGTTGGTCGGCGTGAGCGCAAACGACTCACCCGAAAAAATTGTCGAGGCCCTCAACGAGTTCATCGGCAATCCGCCAAAAGCCGGGTTGTTCAAGCGAATCGACAACTGGAACGAAAGAGCGATGCCGCTAGGCGCCCTTTGGGGTCAACAGCTTGTTCGCAAGTTTGGATGGGAATGGGCTTTAGTCGATTTTGAAGGCGATCGGTATGTCGGCGCGTTCGACCGGCAACGCAGCATGGGCGTCCTTCCTTTCGACTACGTTTTTGAGACCTTAGAACAACGCGAGACGCCGACGATTCTGCTCGGTTTCAACATGATCGCCGAAGGCGCGCTGCCAAAGTTCGAAGGTAGATCGTACACCAACATCATGGAAGGCATCCAGCATATCGTGGAGCCGGAGTAGCTTTGTCTTAGGGAGCCCGCCACCCCGGCACGTTTAGACCCAGAATAATGTCCCGCCGGACCATCCACACATCGCCCTCTTTGGTCGGCGTTGCAAGTCCGCTTCCTCCTCGCTTTGGTTCAGGCTCCGGCCGAGCGCGCTTTAAGAGAGGATCGTCGGCGAACCGTACGTCCGAGATCCAGTAGGTGCAACGTCCCGGCTCGATGACGTGCATGTGGATGTGCTCTGGGTCGGCGCCGCCGGGATAGGCGCCCGGGCGAATCGTTTCAAACTCGTATCGCCCGTTAGCGTCGGTTTTGGCCCATCCTCGAAGCCGACCGTGCCGAGTCTCCGCGCGAGGGTATTGACCGTTCCGGTCTGTGTGATAAGCATAGACGATGATGCCCGGCGCTGGCGAGCCATCCTGGTTCTTGACAATGCCAGACAGCCGAAGCCGCATGCCGGGTTCGCCTTCTGGGGCAATGCGCGCCCGAGAAGCCAGGCTTCTGGGCATACCTGCGAATGCCGCCTCCATAGCCTCGCCCCCGCCGACGACCGGCTCGTTCGACCGGGTTTGAGACTTGCTCTCAGATTGAACGCAAGCCACCAAGCCAAGCGCCAAGGTCAGGAGAGCGACCGATGCCCAATGCCTCATGCTCCAAAGTTCTCCAACACGATCGCCAGGTCGACGTCGTCCACTACGCCGTCCGCGTTCAAGTCTTCGGCAATGTTGCGCGATGTGCCAAACGCCTCTAGAACGCGCGCCAGGTCGGTATCGTCCACTATGCCATCTCGGTTTACGTCTCCGAGTTTGGGCGGGTTCCACAGCGCCATGTGCTGAGGCCGTCCGCCTCCGGTTACATAGGTCTCCAGCCGCGTCAGCGTGAAGTTCGGCTCGATCCGAAACACCACCACCCCGACCAAACTGCTCCCCAACGTCGACTCGTCCGTAACGTAGACATATTGCCCGTCAGTGATCACGTCGCGGATGTCGCTCCCTATCAGGTACGACTGCGTCGAGGCCTGCAGGCTGCCGTCGGGGTTGATCGGCATCACGGTCAGCGTGTCGCTCACCACGTTGCACACGTAAAGCCACTCGCCGTTGGGATGAATGGCCAGCTCGACGCAACTGTTGCCGCCGCTGTTGGCATCGTTGATCATCGTCAGTTCGCCGTCCGGCTCGATAGTGTGCGCCCGCACATAGTTGCCCAAAGCCGAGCTGACATAGAGCACGCGGCCGTTGGGATGCACGACGGCGCCTTGAGCGCTGCCGTTGGGCATGGTCGTGGGCGTGCCGATCACGCTGAGCGCACCGTTCGGCGCAATGTTGAACTTAGCAATGTACGGCCCGCCGCTGGTGCCCGTGCAGTAGGCGAAATTGCCCGTAGAGACGACTTTGGTCGGGAACGCGCCTGCCGCCGCGGTATTGATCACTGACGTGGCGTCGTTTTGAATGTTGAAACTGGTCAGATTGTCGTTCGTTGCTGAAGGAACGAGCAAGAATCCGCTGGCCGTAACGTTCAGAGACAGCGGGCCGTCGCCGATGGTACTGGGCGTATTGTTTCGCGTCAGGCTGCCGTCGTTGTTGATGCGGAATGTGTAGATTTCCTCGATGGTGGCCGCCGTGGCGTTGACGACGATCAGATTGCGCCCGTTGGCTGTGATGCCGACATCCTGGGGGTTGTTGCCCGCCGGATAGACGCCGATTGTGGTCAAAACCCCTTCTGGGCTGACGGAAAAGGCCGTTACGGTGCCTGTTGTGTTATTGGTTACGTACAGCGCCTTGACCCCGGCGGGCTGGCAAAAAGCGACGCTCATCATCGCGAGCATGGCGATTATCGTTCTCATAGACCCTCCTTTCTCTCTCTCTATTAGCCGCGAGAGGGTTGGAGTCCTGCTTGAAGATAGTACTAATCCCCGCACTCTCGGCCGTAGCAGGTCAGCACGATCGCCAGGTCGATGTCGTCGATGATCCGATCGCCGTTCAGGTCGCCCGTCGGTCGGTCGGGCAGGCCGGTGGTCTGTCCGAATCGTTCCAGAACAAACTCCAGATCGAACGAGTCGACCCGGCCGTCCCGCGTGGCGTCTCCCGGCAACACGCAATACTTGATCAGGTAGATGTCCGCGCCATGGCCGGGCACGTAGCCGCCCGAACCGGTC